>CP143548.1:2620000-2920000 GCA_037015955.1 Lachnospiraceae bacterium JLR.KK008 | reverse complement strand
CACAGGCATCTGCGTCAGGGGTGTCTCTGGCGGACCATACGACGGAGCAGTTCGATCTGGCGCTTTATTCCGGACTGTATGCGGTCTTTTATTATATGCAGGCCTGCTATCCTTACCTGAAGGAGAGTAAGGGGTCTGTGATTAACTTTGCTTCCGGGGCCGGTTTGTTTGGCAATGTGGGACAATGCGCGTATGCGGCGGCAAAGGAAGGGATTCGCGGTATTTCCCGTGTGGCGGCCAATGAGTGGGGTAAAGATGGGATCAATGTAAATGTCATCTGTCCACTGGCATGGACGTCACAGTTGGAAAACTTTCAAAAGGCATATCCGGAAGCCTATGAAAAAAATGTACATATGCCGCCGATGGGGCATCTGGGGGATCCGGAGACAGAGATCGGCAGGGTGTGCGTACAGCTTGTCTCGGATGACTTTAAGTATATGACCGGGGAGACGATTACGCTGGAAGGCGGGCTGGGTCTAAGGCCGTGAGAGGTAATCTCATCCGGGGAATTGGCAGAAGAATAACCTAAATACATGATACAAGGAGAACAGGAATGAAAGTAGGGTTTATCGGGCTTGGTATTATGGGAAAGCCTATGGCAAAAAATTTATTGAAGGAACAGGTACAGCTGGTTGTCTCCGATCTGAATAAAGCTGCGGTGCAGGAGCTGACGGAGCTTGGGGCGGAAACAGGCAGCTATAAAGAGATCGGGCAGACATGTGACATCATATTGACAATTCTTCCAAGCGGCGGTATTGTTCAGGATGTTTTATTTGGGGAAGGCGGCGTCGCAGAAGGGCTGTCGGCCGGGAAACTGGTGTGCGATATGTCCAGTGTGACGCCCGGAGAGAGCAGGACCTGTTATGAGAAACTGAAGGAGATCGGCGTCGGTTTTGTGGATGCGCCTGTCAGCGGCGGGGAGCCGGGGGCGATAGCAGGGAGTCTTGCGATCATGTGTGGCGGCGACGAGGCCGATTTTGCAAAGCTGCAGCCTTTGTTTGCCATTCTCGGAAACAGCAGTCTGCTGATCGGCGGCAGCGGAAGCGGCAGTGTGACGAAACTGGCAAATCAGATTATTGTAAATCTTGGTATCGCGACCGTGTCGGAGGCTCTGGTGCTGGCGACCAAAGCGGGCGCCGATCCGATGAAGGTATATCAGGCGATCCGGGGAGGTCTTGCCGGAAGCGCAGTGCTGGATGCCAAAGCGCCGATGATGTGTGCGAGAAATTTTGTGCCGGGTGGTAAGATCAGTATTAACCATAAGGATATTAAAAACGTGATCAACACAGCGCATGATCTGGATGTGCCGCTTCCGCTGACAGCGGAATTGTTTGAGATCATGCAGGCGCTGAAGGTAGGCGGTCACATGGATGAAGATCATGCAGGGATTGTACAGTATTTTGAGAAACTGGCGGATGTGGAAGTGAAATCAGAGATGCCTCTTTGATTTTCCGCAGAGTGACAGAGGTCAATAACAAGAATGTTTGGAGCGTATATGAAGACAACGGAAGAAAAACAAAGCTGCAGTATATTGGATCAATATCCTCAAATGGATGAGGCGGAGCTGGATGCACTGCTTGGGGAAGAGATTGCCCGAAATGAGGTAAAATTTGTTGTGCTGGACGACGACCCTACAGGGGTGCAGACAGTGCATGACATACAAGTCTATACGGACTGGACGACAGAGTCCCTGAGGAAAGGATTCTCCGGCGCCGATAAAGTGTTTTATATTCTCACGAACAGCCGGGGGATGACTGAGGACGAGACGACGAGAGTGCATCACGAGATCATAGAGGCGGCGGAGCAGGCAGCGAAGGAAACGGGCCGGTCATACCTGTTTATTTCCAGGAGCGATTCCACTTTGCGGGGACATTATCCGTTGGAAACGCGGCTTTTAAAAGAGGGGCTGGAGAAAGCGGGCAGAAAGATAGACGGAGAAGTGCTGTTGCCCTTTTTTAAAGAGGGAGGCCGTTTCACGGTTGATAATATCCATTATGTGAAATATGGGGAAGAACTCGTGCCGGCGGCGCAGACAGAGTTCGCCAGGGACAAGACATTCGGCTATACGCATTCTTCGATTCCGGACTATATCGAAGAAAAGACGGAAGGGGCGTACCGGGCGGAGGATGTGATCTGTATTTCACTGGAAATGATTCGCGGGAAAGAGATTGACAAGATCACAGAGCGGCTCATGCAGGCGGAGGATTTTAATAAGATCTGTGTCAATGCCATTGACTATTGCGATGTGAAAGTATTTTGTATTGCGTTATACCGTGCGATGCACAGAGGAAAACAATTTATGTTCCGCACAGCCGCCGGATTTGTCAAAGTTGTGGGAGGTATTACGGACCGGCCGCTTCTGACGAGAGATGAAATGATCGGGAAGGATACGGAGAACGGAGGAATCGTGGTAGTCGGCAGCCATACGGCCAAGACGACGGCGCAGTTGGAGGAACTGCTGAAACTGGAATATGTTGTGCCTGTGGAATTCAAATCCAGTGTGGTGTTAGAGGGAGAAGAGGCTTTTGACCGGGAGATTGCCAGATGTGTGGCACAGGAGGAACAGATCATAAAAGATGGCAGGACGGCAGTCTGCTTCACAGAACGGACATTGCTGACGGTGGCGGACGATACAAAAGAGAGCGCGTTGCTGCGCAGTGTGAGGATCAGCGACGGTGTGCGTCGATTGGTGGGGAATTTACAGGTAACCCCTTCTTTTGTTATAGTCAAAGGAGGAATCACCTCCAGCGATGTGGGAACAAAGGCGCTGTGCGTTAAGTGCGCCAATGTACTTGGCCAGATCCGGCCGGGGATTCCGGTATGGCAGACAGGAGAAGAAAGCAAATTTCCGCAGACTCCTTACGTCATTTTCCCGGGAAATGTGGGAGAGGTACAGACATTGCGCGAAGCGGTGGAGATTCTGCATAACGGCTGTTGAAGAACCGCAGGGTGGAATCATTTGCGGAGAAAAGCAGAGGATGATCAAGACAATATATATAAATACGTAATAAAATAAACGAAAAAGGACCCTGCGCGTATCATCTGTGCAGGGCCCTTTGCTGTCATGCCGTAGTCAAAAACTTTACATGCTGATCGGAAGACAGTTATTTGTTCAGGCGGTCATAGGGCGGATTTTCGACATCTGTCTTATCCTGTATCTGATAAGGAGCCAGAGTGGAAACCATTTTCACAGGCTCATCATAAGGATTGGCGACATAATGAACTTCCAGCGGATCAATATGGATCAACTGTCCTTCGGTCAGGGTATGGATCGTGCCGTCGACGACAATATCCACTTTACCACTCAAAATAAAGAAGTTCTCCTCCATAATCTGATGATAATGTGCCTGAAAGTGTTGTCCCGGCTGGAACTGAACGAGGGCAAAGTTGGAACGGGGACCTTTCATCAGATATTTGGGTCCGCTGTCTCCGAAGCGGTATTCTTCGTCATTTTCATGCTTGATAAACATAATATCAGTATCCTTTCTATATTAATTAGTGGTATTGTAATTACAGACCGTTTCCGGCGCCGGGCGCTGCCCACATATTTTTTGTCAGTCTCTGATTGCTGAGTTCTAACTGAGCTGCATACACCTTGCGCCATGGTTCATACATTTCTTCGTACACTTTGTGGTTTTCCATATTCGGTTCGTAGACTTTATCCCATTTGACAAGTTTTGCCGCCGCATCGGAGATGCTGGAATAAATGCCGACACCGTAACCGGCGATGATGGCAGCGCCGAGAGCAGAAGCCTCTTTCACGACCGGCACTTTCACCGGAAGACCGAGGACATCAGCTACGATCTGGCACCAGAGATCGCTCTTGGAAGCACCGTTTGCAAATACAACTTCCTTTGGAATATTGCCGGTGGCTTCCCTTACAAGCTCCATATGTCCTTTTGCGAGCATTGCCGTATTCTCGAGAATTGCCCGGTAAAAGGTGTAGCGGTTAAATTTAAGCGGGTCGAGCTCAAAATTCGTAAATGTAGGAGCGGCGTGTTTCCAGCAGATGAAGTTCATGACATCCGAGAACGTGCACATCATGCCATAGGAACCTGCGGGAATTTTTGCCGCCTGCTCGTTCATCAGATCATAAGGGTCCTGCCCGGTCTGTTTTGCCAGTTCTTTTTCCCGTTCACAGAAACCGTCGCGGAACCAGCGCATGACAAGGCCCGGCTTAAATGCGAGGGCTTCGTACTGCCATACGCCCGGCACTGCGTGGCAGTTGACGCGCACGCGGCAGTCTGGGTCTGTCTGGCCGTTGGCGGTATTGAACTCATATTGCCAGAAGCTGCCGCCAAAAATTGCCGCCTCTCCCGGATTGACAACGCCGACACCAATACATCCGAGCTGCGCATCTCCTCCGCCTGTGACGACCGGGGTACCGACGGCCAGCCCGGTATCTTCATGGCCTTTGTCAGTCACATTGGCGATCACGGTGCCGCATTCTGCCACGTCCGGGAAAATATCCGACCGGAGACTGCATTTCTCAGCGACAGCCGGGTCCCAGGTCCGTTTCTGCAGATCAAGGATACCGGTGGTGGAGCCGTTGGATGGCTCTACGGCAAGGACGCCGGTGAGCTTATAGATCAGCCAGTCGTTGAACATGCCGACGCGGGCGATTCTTGCATATACATCGGGCATTTTGTTTTTGATCCAGAGAATGCGGGGCAGCGCGCCCAAAGCATAAGTCTGTCCGGTCTTCTGGTAAATCTCCTTTTCCAGCTCCGGGTCCTGCCCGATCAGTTCCACAACCTCGTCGTTGCTGCGGGCATCTACATTGGCACATGCCCAGATTTCATTTCCCTGCTCGTCGTACATGACGAGACCTTCCCGCATACAGGTAGTAGATACTGCGGCGATCTCTGCCGGATCGATACCGGTCTGAGCAATCACGTCCCGGATGCAGCCGCTGGCGAGCTTCCAGTTATACACCCAGTCAAAATCCATGCTGCCCGGATAGCGGGGGTCCTCTTTGTGATCCCATTCCTGCTGGGAACAGCCGATCTGATTGCCTTCCAGATCGAACAAAACAGCGCGGACGCTTCCGGTTCCGGCATCGACTGCCATTAAATAGTTCTTATTCATGGTGCTTCCTCCTTATATTAATATGCTATTGTGCTTCATCCATCTGTAATACAAGTCTGGCTGTCTCCTCGTCGATGACCAGCTTGTTCAGGTAGCCTCCCTGAAGAGATGCGTGGATTACGGCAGCTTTGCTGACGCCGCCGGCAACACCGATTACATTTTTGAGCTTTTTCAATTCATCCAGAGAGATGGCGATCATTCTGTCTTCGAAAGAACAGCGGATTTTTTCGCCGTTTTCATTGATAAACTGGCTTAATATATCTCCCACTGCGCCCTGCATGCCAAGGAGCAGGAAGTCATTGGATGTCATGATTCCTCTTTTAATCAGAGTTGCTTCCGTGCTCATGCTTCCGACGCCGACAACGGTCATCGAAGAGTGCCAGATCATGTTGAAAATATCCTGGACTGGGCGCTCTCTGCGGATTGCCTGTGTCGCTTCCGGGCTCGACATGATCAGAGGAGCAGGAATGACGTGCATGTTGGCGTTGTTATTGACGGCGCGCAGATCGGGGAAATAGTAATCCACGCCACCTGTCAGACTGACGATAGAGAGCTGATGCTCGCAGGACTGGAGCAGGTTGCCCAGTGTATAGTTGAGGGTACGCCCATGCCCCCAGTTTATGTAACAGTCCTCATGGATCTGATTGTAGAGATACATGGCTGCAGCCTTTCCCACGGCCAGATCTACGTCTTTGACATTGCTGTCCACCGGGACGATCAGCACATCCTGCAGCTGCCAGCGCTGCATAAGCCTGCATTCGAGGTCCATCCGGTAAGCATGTTCCGAGCGGAAATGGAATTGGATGATCCCCTTTTGACGGGCATGTTCCAGCAGCTTGATAACGCGCATCCGGGAGATTCCCATAATGTCGGAAATGTTCTGCTGGGTCATATTTTCCACATAATAATACCACGATACCTTCAGGGCAAGGGCGTATTCAAAATCAAAACTATGACTCATAACTATACACCTCATTCGAATTACATTTGTTTTAAATATAAACAAATGATTGTTAAACTCATTATACTACATAAACGAAAAATGTCAACCGATACAGCGGGCAATATGCCGAAAATACACAAAAGAAATGGAATATATGAAGGAAAAATTTGTCGGATTGAATAATAATCTTGACATAGATTCGAGTTGGCTATATAATGTTTTTGTACGATAATACGACTTGTGTTATGATTTCTTCGGACATCATAACCGCTATAAAAGCAATAATTGTTTATGCTAAAATCATATGAAAGATGGGAGGGGCTTTTTTGGCTGAAAAGAAAGATGCGCATTTGCTGCAGATCAAAGGCGTATATAAGTCTTTTGGCATGAATGCAGTGCTGAAGGGTATTGATATGACCCTGGACCGGGGAGAGATTTTAGCTCTGATCGGTGGGAATGGCGCTGGTAAAAGTACTCTGATGAAGATCATTATGGGACTTTACTCAGAAGACGAAGGCGACATTTTTATTGACGGGAAAAAAGTGGTTTTGAATAAGCCGTCGGCGGCATTGGCAGCAGGGATCTATATGGTACCGCAGGAACCGCTGATTTTTCAGAATATGACGGTTGAAGAGAATATTCTGATCGGATTCAAGGAAAAAGCAAGTGTGCTCCATGAAACGTTGCTCAGCAAGTTGGAAGAGACCGGATTTGAACTGGATCTGACGAGAAAAGCGAGTACGCTTTCCATCGCAGAACAGGAGCTTGTGGAAATTCTTCGCGGTCTTATGAGAGAGGCGCGTATCCTGATTCTGGATGAGCCGACAAGTGCACTTACCTTTGGAGAAGTAGAGAGTCTGTTCCGGTGTATCAGAACTCTGCAGGAAAAAGGCATTGGTATGTTCTACATAACACACCGGTTGGATGAAGTTTTTGAGATCGCCACTTCCGTTGCGATCATGAGAGATGGCGCTGTGCGGGTTTCCGGGGCGATCAGTGAGTTCACCCGTGAGATTCTGGTGAAGGGTCTGCTCCCTTCAGATGCCGAAGAATCAAAAGCGGGCGAGAAGAAAGAACGCAAGGTGGTCGACTATACGAATAAGAAACCTCTTCTGCGGCTGGAAAACTTCACCGGTTATGGGTTTAAAGATATTAATCTGGAAGTATATCCGGGAGAGATTCTCGGAGTATCGGGAGTCGTGGGAGCGGGACGTACCGAGTTTGCGACTACAATCTTTGGCATGGATAAAGTGCTTGGGGGCAAAGTTTATTTGCAGGATAAAGACATTACCGGCCTGAGTACACCGGAAGTCATGGCGGCTGGCCTCAACTATGTCCCGGAAGACAGACATATCAATGGGCTTTTTAAGATGAGAGACGCTGCGGCAAACACAACGGTGGGCATCCTTCCGCGCAGGGAGATGGGGAGTTTCCTTTTGGACGTAAAAAAGGAACTGGAAGTTGCCCTTTCCTATGTCAAGCATTTCCGCACAAAAGTTACAGGGCTGAATCAGGAAGTAGGGACACTGTCCGGTGGAAATCAGCAGAAGATCGTTCTGGCACATGCGCTGGCGACAAAGCCGATGATCGTGATTCTTGACGAACCGACCCGTGGTATTGATGCGGCTGCCCGTGGAGATGTCTATAAAATCATTGAGCAATTAAAAGAAGAAGGAGTGGGCATTATGCTTATTTCTTCAGATATGGAAGAAATCATTGAGCTGGCTGACCGTACGGTATCTGTTCATCTGGGCAGGATCAACGCAACCTTTGGCCGCGATGAGATCAATCAGGATAACCTGATGGCCGCTGCTTTCGGTGTTGTAAAAGAGAAAGAGGTGGTATAGGCATATGGAGAAGATCAAAAATATTTTAAAAATTCGTGAGATGACGAGCTTCCTTTGTCTGGTAGCGCTGTTCCTCGTCGTAGGAATCGTAAATCCGACTTTTCTGCAGTTCGACAATATCATGAACTGTTTAAACGGCGCCGTTATTTATACGCTTCTGGCGGCGGGGATCGCTTTTGTTATTCTTGTAGGTGAGATTGACTGTTCGATCGGTGCGAGTCTCTGTATGTGTGCGGCGATCTGCTGTTCCATGATCCGTGACGGTTCCAATTTTGCAGTGGCAATCCTGGCATCCGTAACGGTAGGCGCTCTGATCGGTCTGTTTAACGGCTGGGGTGTGGCGATTTTGCGGATTCCGTCCCTGATCTTTACCGTAGGCGTTATGGGAACGGTGAGAGGACTTGTATACGTATATACAGACTGCAAGTGGGTAGAAAATCTTCCGCCCTATTATACACAGATTGCACAGGTCAAGGTCGGCGGATTGACCGGTATTTACATTTTTGCGCTTGTGCTGGCGTTCTTGGCCTTCTTTATTACGACAAGGACGAGACAGGGCAAATATTTCATTGCGGTAGGCGACAATGCCAATGGTGCGAATCTGGTAGGGATTCCGTCAACAAAAGTAAAGGTGATCGCCTATGTGCTCTGCGGCGTGTTCTCTGCAATCGCAGGCATCGTCTATGGCACTCGTGTTGGCTTTATCCAGCCTTCAACAGGAAATGGCTACGAGATGACGGCGATCGCTGCCTGCGTACTTGGCGGTCTGAGTCTGAACGGAGGCGTAGGTTCCATTCTCGGAAGTGCAATCGGGGCAATCATTATTTCTTCGATTTCCCGTCTGCTTGTGTTTATCGGGCTGTCTTCAAACTATAACGATGCGATCACCGGTGTGATTCTGATCGGAATCGTTGTATTTGATGCAGTGAGTCAGAAAAAGAAAGTTACGAAGACCAGACAGGAACGTCTGCTGGCACGTACCGCATCTTTGGAAGGAGGTAAGGCAGAAGCATGAGTGAAAATGAAAAGAAAACGACTCAGGAGCCGTTGATTGCCTATACAGCCCCCGCGGCAAGAATCAAGAGTGCATTTAAAAGTTGGGAGGCGTTTCTGCTCCTGCTGATCGTGGCAGAGTTTGTGATCTTTGGCACGGCGAATCCGAGATTTCTGATGACGAGAGTTATTTTCGGTTCTTTGAATGATGTTATGGCGATCTGTATCATCTCGCTGTTTGTTACATTTGTATTGATTACCGGAGGTATTGATATTCAGGCGGCCTCCATTTTGGGACTCGTGTCCATTATTATTGGTGTTGGCTGGCAGGATTTCGGTCTCAATATCTGGGTTGCGGCACTGATCGGACTGGTTTTTGCGATCGCCTGCGGTGCACTGTCCGGCTTCTTTATCGCTTACTGCGGTGTGCAGGCCATGGTCATTACGTTGGGAGGCAGCTTCCTGTATGCCGGAATTGCACTCCTTGTATCTAATTTGTCCGCATCTGCGGCATATCAGGGAATCAGTGGATTTCCGGAGTATTTTACCTTTGTAGGTAAATATAAGATCGGCGGAGTTGTGCCGATTCAGTTGATTATTTTCCTGGTACTTGCGGTGATTGCATATTTTATTCTGCACAGATCGAAATATGGCCGTAAGGTATTCCTGGTAGGTACCAATAAAGACGCCGCAGAATACTGCGGTATCAACAGCCGCCGGGTTATTATGAGCACCTATATGTTTTCCGGTATGGCAGCCGGTATTGCCGGCATCATTACGACGGCATATGTAGGCTCTTCCAAATGCGACCTCGGCAGCACGAGTACGATGTCCATCATCACGGCAGTTGTATTGGGAGGTACGCTGAGTACGGGAGGAAAGGGTTCTGTTATCGGTACGGCTCTGGCCGCGCTGGTAGTTGGTATCCTCCGGTTCGGGCTTCCGCTCTGCTTTAAGGTGAACAGCCAGTATCTGGATGTTCCAGTCGGCCTGCTTCTGATCATCGTAGTAGTGGGACGTGCGGTACTTGCATCCCCGACCATGCAGAATATGCTTGCAAAAAGAAAGAAAAAAGCATAAGCTAAGATCATGGCATATTTCAAACACGGTATTTGTGGGGAAACCCATGGATATAAAAAACAATCAAAAAGGAGAGGAAAAAGATGAAAAAAGTAATTGCGTTAGTTCTGTCTCTCGGCATGGTAGTGTCACTCCTTGCAGGATGTGGCTCCTCCGCTGGTACTGAGACAAGTGAGCCCGCTGCTGCACCTGCAGCAGAAGAAGAGGCAGCAGCAGAAGACGCTGCACCCGCAGAAGATGCGGCACCTGCAGAAGAAGAAGCTGCAGAAGCGACAACAGGAGAATATCCTGATCTGTCCGACAAACTGGTTTATTTTATTCCGAAGGTAACAGGTAACTCTTTCTTCGAGTCCGCAAATGATGGTTCTCAGGCATTTGCAGCAGACCCGTCCTGGGGATTCACGATTCAGTATGAAGGTTCTCCGAATGCTGACGTTACGGATCAGATCACATGTATCAACAATGCGATCAATGCAGGCGCTGATGCAATCGTTCTGTCTTCCGTAGATGCAACCGGTCTGGATGCAGCTATGAAAGAAGCTGCTGATGCAGGCATCGTTGTATGTACATGGGACTCCGATATTACAACTTCCGCACGTCAGATCATGGTATCTCAGGGATCTCCGCAGCAGCTTGGCGATTTCCTGATTGAGCAGGCTCTGTACGCTCTGAAAGCAGAAGGAAAAGATCCTGAGAAGGATGAGATTTCTTATGTATGGCATTATTCCAACCCTACAGTTACAGATCAGAACTCCTGGGTTGAGTCTGCACAGGCTACTATCAAAGAGAAATATCCGAACTGGACAATGGCATCACCTGATTATTTCTATTCCAATCAGGACTCTGACCAGGCAGTTTCCACAGGAGAAGCAATCCTTGAAGCTTATCCTGAAGTTGACCTGATTATGTGCCCGGACTCCACAGCTATGCCGGGTCAGGCACAGGCTATCCAGAACAAAGGTCTGACAAAGGCTGATGTTTGTGCAGTCGGTTTTGCTACACCGAATGCAGTTGCAGACTTTATCGACAATGGTATCATTGATTGTGCAGGTCTTTGGGACACAGCTATTCAGGGTGGTATTGCATGTTATGTAGGCGCTTACCTTGCAGCAGGCAATGAGCTTCATGTAGGCGACAAATTAGACATTCCTCAGATCGGTGAAGTTACTGTTGCTGAGAATGCAGAGATCGCTGAAGGCGCTGAGACAGGCGACGTGAACAACGGCGTTATCTTCCTTCCGGAGAGAACTATGTGGACAGCTGATAACGTACATGATTACAATTTCTAAAAGCGCTTGCGAGAATTGATTCCGCTTGGCTAAGCTTGGAAGAGAAGAGGGCGGTCAAGTTTGACCGTCCTCTCTTTTACTAATATTTAACAGTGAGAAACAGGATTTATTTCAAAGAGTATATGAGGAGAATGCAATAATGGCTGACTTGGAAGGATTAAAAATAGCAAAAGACTATCATGTGGACGTCCCGTTTGCAAACCAGGGTGATTTTCACGTAAAGGGTTCTAATAATTTGGATTGGGGTATGAAGAAACATCTGTCTAATATCTTTAATCCGAAGAGCGGTAAGACTGTAATGTTTGCTTTTGACCATGGATATTTCATGGGTTCTACTGCGGGATTGGAACGTCTGGACCTTGTGATTCCGACGCTTCTGGATAATGTGGACTGTCTGATGGGTACCCGCGGTGCACTTCGCTCCTGTGTGAGACCGGATTGCCGCAAGGCGATCGCGCTTCGTACGACTTCCGGTTCCTCCATGCTTCAGGATGATCTCTCTCATGAGATCGTGGCAGTGGATATTCAGGACGCTGTCCGTATGAATGCGGACTGTATGGCAGTACAGTGCTTTATCGGAGCTGACGGACAGCTTTCAAGCATTGATAATCTGTCACGTGTGATCAATGACGGTTTCAGGTACAGCATTCCGACGATGGGAGTTGTCGCTGTCGGAAAAGATATGGAACGTACGGACCGTTATTTCAAACTTGCCACCCGTATTCTTGCAGAGATGGGTGTACAGATGGTAAAAACTTATAATGTAGAAAATTTCGAAGAAGTTGTGGCAGCCTGCCCGGTACCGATCGTTGTTGCCGGTGGAAAGAAACTTCCCGAGAAGGATGCGCTTACACTCGCTTATGATGTTATCAGTAAGGGTGCATGTGGCGTAGATATGGGACGTAATATTTTCCAGAGTCAGCATCCGGTAGAGATGTGCGCGGCAGTCGCAAAAGTCGTTCATGAAGGTTATACAGATAAAGAAGCATTTGAATTCTATGAGGATGCGATCAACAAATAAGATTACATTTATATAAGGAGGAAACAATATATGGAATATATTAATTCACCCGTAGGTGCGATCTCACGTGTAGGCCTTGGTACATGGGCTATGGGAGGATGGGGCGAAGTTGTCACTTCACAGGCAGATGAAATGGCAGTGGAAACCATCAAAAAAGCAGTGGAGATGGATGTGACGCTGATCGATACTGCACCGGCTTATGGCGCAGGGCACTCCGAAAAACTGGTAGGACGTGCGTTGAAGGAAAGCGGATACCGCAATAAGGTAATCCTGGCTACCAAATGTGGTTTGAGCTGGGATGACAAAGGGACGGTATATCGTGATTCCCGTCCGGAGACTCTGAAAAAAGAAGTAGAGGCGTCTCTGGAAAGACTTCAGACTAACTACATAGATATTTATCAGGTTCACTGGCCGGATGCGGATGTTCCGATTGCAGAGACAGCACAGTGCCTGAAAGAGATTCTTGAGTCCGGAAAGATCCGTGCGATTGGTCTCTCCAACTATACAAACGCGATGATCGATGAGTGGAGAAAATATGCTCCGGTTCATTTCATTCAGCCTTCTTATAATATTTTAGAGGATAAACTGTTTGAGAATCAGATTCCTTATGCACAGGAGCACGGAATTTCCATTCTCGGATATTCTTCTCTTTGCCGTGGTATGCTGCATGGCACATATACGAAGGATACGAAGTTTGATGACGGCGATATGCGTGGTGAGAAAGACCCGAAATATCTCGGAGAGAACTTCCTCAATCATCTGGCAGCTGTTGATGAATTGAAAGAGTATGCAAAGACTCTCGGCAAAAAGGTAGACGAGATCTCCATGCGCTGGGTATTGGATAAGGGTGTAAGCTGTGCGCTGTACGGATGCCGTAAGCCGCATCATCTCGGACCGATCGCCGGTTCTACAGATTTCAAACTGACTCAGGAGCAGTGTGATTACATGTCCTATTTAGTAGCAAAACATGTGCCTGTACAGGTTGGAAAAGAGTATCTTGCACCGCCGCTTATGAGCGAACTGTAAAAATCAAAGAAGGCTGGAGGCTTTGGCCTTCAGCCTTTGTTGTTGCGGGTGACAAAAAATTATAATACCATTTGGAAAGGGGTTGGCGGGATGAAGATCGAAGCGATCAATCATATTACGATCAATATGAAAGACATAGAGAAGAGTCTGGATTTTTATGGCAGAGTGCTCGGGCTTGAAAAATTGGATGAGATCAATATGGGAGACCATTATATCCGCTATTTTGCTTTGCCGGGCGGGGTGCGACTGGAGCTTCTGGAATATTTTTATGAGACAAAGCCGGCGGTATATACGGAAGTCGATGCCGGCGTATTTCGTCATACGGCGTTTGAGGTAGATGATATTTTTAAGGCGGAACAGGAATTGAAGGCGGAAGGGATCAAGATTACGGCGGGACCTGACTACAGCGATAACCTGGGCTGCTATTTTATGCTGTTCGAAGAGCCGAACGGATGTCAGTTAGAATTTACACAGGCGAAGAAATAGAGAAAAGGGGGAATGCAGACTATGATGAAGAAGTTTGTAAATGAGCACGACAATGTTGCGGCTGAGGCGTTAGAGGGTTTTGTGGCTTGTTTTTCCAAAGAATATCGAAAGCATCCGGAAGTGAATGGGCTGATTCTGAGAAAACACAGAAAAAATAAGGTGGCGCTCGTGATCGGTGGTGGAAGCGGACATGAGCCGATGTTTGACGGCTTTGTCGGGAAAGGACTGGGAGATGCTGCTGCCTGCGGAAACATTTTTGCTTCTCCTGATCCGGGAACAATTTACAAAACAGCAAAAGCTGCCGACGGTGGAAAGGGGATTTTGTTCCTCTATGGCAACTATGCAGGAGATAATCTGAACTTTGATATGGCGGAAGAGATGTTAAACGAAGAAGGGATTCCCACGGCGCATCTGCGTGTCTGGGATGACTGTGCTTCCGCGCCGATGGAACGGCTCACGGACCGCCGCGGTATTGCCGGAGACTTGTTTATGATCAAAATCGCAGGCGCTGCCTGTGACGCAGGATTGAGTCTGGAGGAAGTGCTGAAAGTAACGGAACATGCGAGGGAAAATCTGCGCAGTATCGGAGTCGCTACCACATCTGCACATATCCCGGGTGCCGAGGAACCGATCTTTACGCTTCCCGACGATGAGATGGAATATGGAATGGGCATCCATGGGGAAAAGGGCATTAAAAGAACGAAAATGGCACCTGCGGATGAGATCACGGAATTCCTGTATGATGCACTCCAGAAGGATATGCCTGTCAAAGCAGGGGAAGAGGTGTGTGTACTCATCAACGGGCTGGGAAGCACAACTTTGATGGAAATGAGTATCATTTACCGCAGGCTGAAACAACTTTTGGATCGGGACGGCATTTCCGTATATGACTCGACGATGGGCAGCTATTGTACAACGCTTGAAATGGGCGGCTTCTCTATTTCTCTTTTGAAAATGGATGAAGAGCTGAAGAAATATTATGATATGCCGTGTGCATGTCCTTATTATTCCAAAGGTTCTGTTGCTGTTGATGACAGCGCAGCGGACGAGGAAGAAGAGGAAGAAGCGGAGCCGGAAGGCGAAAATCGTCATTATCATCCGGAAGAAGGCCGTAAATATATCGAAGGACACAAGGCGGAGATCAATGGAAACGCACTCAATACCATAGCTGCCAAAGCACTGCTTCTGAGTGTGGCCGAGGCCGTTGTGGAGGCGGAGCCGATGCTTACGAAAGTGGACAGTGCAATCGGTGACGGCGATCATGGGATCGGTATGAAAGGCGGTTTGAAAAAAGCGCATGTGGAATTACTGAAACTGGCAGATGGAGATAATGCGTATACTCCATTTACAGTGGCAGGAAATGCCATGCTGATGAGTATGGGCGGCGCATCCGGTGTTATTTTCGGCAGTATGTTCATGGCAGGGCCGAAAGGTGAAGAATCCAGGAGTGTGTTGGATGCCGGGGACATTGCCCGCATGATGCGGAAAGCGCTGGTGGCCATTCAGGAGAGAGGCCATGCACAGGTTGGCGATAAGACAATGGTAGATGCGCTTGCGCCGGCGGTGGAAGCGTTGGAGGCAAATGCAGGAAAAGGAATGTTGGAGATGCTGCGTGCGGGTGAGGCAGCTGCCCTTGCCGGTGTGGAGAGCACAAAGACTTTCGAAGCGAAATTCGGACGGGCGAAAACGCAGGCAACGACGATTGGTTTCCAGGACGCCGGTGCAACGAGCGTGTGGGTCATTTTGAAAGCGATGGCTGACTTTGTGGAACAATATGTATAAGAAAATCTTCGCACAATGGGCGAAGAGCTGGAAGATGGAGGTCCAAAATGAGTAAAGTAACGGTTCCGTTTTTATTTGTGAATCCAAAATCATATCTGTGGGGAAAAGAAAGTCTGGAATTGGCTCTGGCGGTGGATAAGATCTGTGAAGAGACCGGTGTGATGATATTTTTCACCTGTCCTTATGCGGACCTGCGTCTGATTGCAGAACATACAAAGCATGTGATCGTCACTGCACAAAATATGGATTCTTTGAAACCAGGAAGAGGTATGGGGGCTGTACTGCCGGAGTCTTTGGCCGAGGCGGGCGCAAAGGCTGTCGTACTCAACCATGCAGAGAATCAGAAGACATTGGCAGAGCTTTATGCCTGCATTAACAGAGCAAAAGAGCTGGGGATGATCACAGTCGTCTGTGCGGATTCCACGACGGAATCAAAAGCAGTTGCGCAGCTCGGGGCAGATGTCATCCTGTCGGAGCCGACGGCGCTGATCGGAACCGGGACAACGGCAGATGTCAGCTATACGATCGACTGCTGCAGAGAGATCAAGGCCGTTGATCCGGATGTGAAAGTAATGATTGCATCGGGCATTACGACAGGTGAGGACTGCTATAAAGTAGTGGTCAATGGAGCGGACGGCTCCGGCTCTACGTCAGGTATTGTCAATGCGCCGTCCCGGGCAGGGAGAGTCGAGGAGATGGTGAAGGCGATATTAAAAGCGATGGAAGACCGCGCAAAGTAAGAGAAGAACATATATACAGAGAAAGGGCTGCCGTGTCGGCTGAGATTCAGTGGAGGACAGCCCTTTTTGTGATTGCTGTTTTCGCTTTTATCGTAAAGATATTCTGAAAACTATTGATTTTTTATCAGGCATTGTCTATACTATTTCATGTACAGAGAGGTTATAAATACCTTTCTGACTTTCAACTGAATCATAACGAGATGTGTTTGCGAGGGAACTGGATAAGTTGAAAAAGGTTAAGACCTGACCTCTGGACCTGTCGGTTAATACCGGCGTAGGGAAGCAATTTCTTACGCCGTAGTGTGTATGAGAGAGCTTCTGATTTATCAGAAGTTTTTTTATTGTTTACAGGAGGATGGAAACATGGAATTTATAAGAAAAATCATAGGCGACAATATTCCGATATGGGATCAGTGTATGGATACGCCATTTGTGCAGGATATGAAAAGCGGAAGGCTGTCTCTTGAAAACTTTAAAGAATATATGATACAGGACAGCATCTATTTAAAACACTATGCCCGTATCTATGGAAAGGCAATCTACCATGCGGTTACATTAAGAGAGATTCGAATTTATCATTTCATGATGGACTTTGTGACAGAGCAGGAATCGACGGTGCGTCTGCATTACCTGGAGCAGTTTGGTATCACAGATGACGAGATAGAACTGATCACCCCGTTGCCGGAAAACAGAAATTATCTTGATTTTATGTACACAGTTGCAGAGCGGGGTGATGGATGCGAAATACTGATGGCGGTACTGCCCTGTATGTTAAGCTACAGCTATCTGTTCCGCAGACTCTCGGCCAAACCGGAGAGCTGGAAGTCAAAGTACCGGGACTTTATAGATGACTATGCGGATGACAGGTATGCTGAAAATTGCAGACAGTGGTGTATATTCGCGCAGCAGAAATGCGGAGCGCTTTCAGGGACAGAACAGGAAAAATTAGGACATATATTCAAAAGAGCCAGTCTCCTCGAACTGGATTTCTGGAATATGGTTTACCGAAAGCATACGGGAAAGAGAAAGGAGAAAACAGAATCATGAAAAAGGTTTTGAGCATTGCCGGGTCCGACTGCAGTGGTGGCGCAGGGATTCAGGCGGATTTAAAAACGTTTTCTGCACAAGGGGTATTTGGTATGAGCGTTATCGCCTCCGTAGTGGCGGAAAACACAAGCAGAGTACTGGATATTCAGAATGTCACGCCGGATATGGTTGGCAGACAGATGGATGCTGTTTTTGAAGATATAGAAGTGGACGCCGTCAAGATCGGGATGCTTTCTGCGTCTGAGAATATGAACGAAGTCGCGAAAAAACTGAGAGAGTATAATCCTCCTCATGTAGTGATCGATCCTGTTATGTATGCCAAAAACGGCTGCCCTTTGATGGCACCGGCCTCAATACGGACGCTGATCGAGCGGATAATTCCACTTGCCGAGGTACTGACGCCGAATATTCCGGAGGCGGAAAAAATCACAGGAACTAAAATTGAGTCACTTGCAGATATGGAACACGCGGCAAAACAAATCTGCACAATGGGTTGCAAAGCGGTTGTCGTCAAGGGTGGCCATGCCCAGCACAGCGCAGTCGATATTTTATATGACGGCAGTACGATCCGTTATTTTGATGCGCCGCGCATTAATACGAAAAATACACATGGCACGGGCTGCACCTTTTCGGCGGCGATCGCTTCCCAGCTTGCCAGAGGAAGGAATCTGCACACTGCGGTTGAGAAAGCAAAGGCTTATGTGACGATGGCGATCCGGCATTCTCTTGCCATCGGGAAAGGCTGTGGCCCGACCCATCATTTCCATGATCTCTATAAACACGGACTGAGAGAGGAAACGAACACAGAGGCAGCGATATTATGTCAAAAGCAGGGAGGCATCGATGAAAGTTGATTATACGTTATATCTTGTAACAGACCGTTCATGTATGAGAGCCAGTACTCTGGCAGATGCAGTGAAACAGGCGATCATTGGCGGCTGTACGATGATACAGCTTCGTGAGAAAAATAGTTTTGCCTCTTACTTTTATGATCTGGCATTAGAGATTAAGCAGGTGACGGACTATTATGAGGTGCCGCTGATCATCAATGATCGTGTGGATATTGCGATGGCAGTCGGCGCAGCCGGGGTACATATCGGACAGAGCGATCTTCCGGCAGGAACAGTCAGGAAGATAATTGGCAGGGAAATGCTGCTCGGTGTCTCTGTGTCATCTGTCGGACAGGCGCAGAAAGCTGTCAATGACGGAGCGGATTATCTGGGAGTGGGCGCAATGTTTCCGTCAGAGACCAAGACGGACGCGGTCCGGGTATCAATAGAAGAACTCAGGCAGATACGCCGGATGGCACAACTGCCGATCGTTGTGATCGGGGGCATCTGTAAAGAAAATGTCGGACAATTTGCTGCAATGGGGATTGATGGTCTGGCAGCCGTTTCTGCAATTCTTATGCAGGACAATATCAGCCTGGCGGCGGCTGAGCTGAAGTCCTTATTCTATCTGCATCGCTCACAGGACCTTTGACGGCAATTCTGTTGCGTATCTCTGATTAGAAATGATATAATACTAGACTCAGAAAAGAGGCGCTACTATGATTAATATTGCAATCTGTGACGATGAACAGCAGATGTCAGATCACATCAGAAGAATGGCACTTGATTTTTTCCAAAGTAAAAACAGGCAGGCGGTGGTCTGCCAATTTTCGTGTGGGGAAGAGCTGCTAAAGTATGACGGAAAGATCGATATTTTATTTCTGGATATTCAGATGAAAGGGATCAATGGAATGGAAACGGCCAGGCGACTGCGGCAGCATAATTTTCACGGATTTCTGATCTTTATCACGGTCCTGAAGGAGATGGTGTTTCGTTCTTTTGAAGTTCAGGCGTACGATTACCTGGTGAAGCCGCTGCGGGAAAAACAATTTGTGAAAACAATGGAACGGCTGTTTTGTTCATTCGGCGATGACTGTGACAAGAGTCTGCTGATTCGTAAAAGAAATGAGACGATTCTGCTCCCTTTTCAGGAGATCATTTTCTGTGAAGTCATCGACAGAAAAATATATGTGCATACAGTGTCAGCGGAGGTTTTTGACTATTATGAGAGAATCGATCGTCTGGAAGTAGTGGTGGATGACAGATTTTTCCGGTGTCACAGAAGTTATCTGATCAATCTGCAATATTTAAAAAGTTATAAAAACGGAATGGCTTATATGGAAGGCGGCAGAGAGATACCGGTGTCACGGCAGCGAGGCAGAGAATTTTCCGGCGTCATTCTGCGATATATGAAAAAATGGAGATGATGGAATGGAAGTCTGGACGGATTTTTTCCACAGGTACTTGACAGGCGGTATACAGATGCTCACAGGCTTTCATTTTTTTATGAAATGCCTGCATACGAAAAGGAAAGCGGTGTCTCAGTTATTACTGATTCTGCCCGGAATTTTGATTCTGACAGTGGTTCCTGCGGGCGGTATCGCTGAATTTGCCGCATATGTACTGCTGCTAATAGCGGGAGGAATGCTGACTGGCAGAAATCGGCCGGCTGTTATTTTGTATGCGCTGACGACAGTCGAGATCATGCAATTTAGCAATGGCATTTTTAATTCAATATCGGATATTATATGTCCGCCGCTGTTTTCCTCGGCGAGGGAGGCTGTCAGCGTTGTCACTGTCGTATTGGGTGTCCTGGCACTGCTGATGTCAGCGTTTTGCTATCACATCATAGAGCGATACTGTATGCCGGAGAAAGCGACGGCAAACTGGTATTTACTAATCATACTGGTTCCGTCACTGCTCATATTTCTGACAGGCCTGTATTTTGATTTTGTAGTCTATGGGAACGCAGGCATGACAGACAGCGCTGCATATACAGGAAATCCGCAGCATTACCAGGTACTTTTATTACAGCTTTTGGGAATCCTCAGTCTGTTTTGTATCATCTATGTCTATAAGAAGCTGGCAGAAAGTTTTCATATTCGCACTAAGTTGTCTCTTCTGGAGCAGGAGGGGTGTTACCTGCAACAGTATGTGGAGGAAGCGAGAACGCGATACGAAAATACCAGATCGCTACGGCACGATATACAAAATCACATATTGGTCATAAAGGAACTTTTAGAGGATGCCAGGCCGGAGGCAGCGCTTGATTACATCCGCGACCTGCAGGGGTTGACGGAGAACGCCTCTTTTCGCTATAGTACGAACAATCCGGTTGTTGACGTGCTTATCGGGAATAAGCTGGGGATCGCCCGGGATAAAGGCATTGAGGCGTTGTGCAGTCTTTGTCTGCCTCACCCCTGTCCGGTCAGTGATATTGACTTTTGCATCATATTGTCAAATGCGTTGGATAATGCGATTCAGGGGTGCCAGGATATGCGGGAAGGCATGAAAAAGTATATTCATGTGTCGGGAAACATCCAGGGGGATTTTATATTGCTGGAAGTTGAGAACAGTTTTCAGGGAAAGACTTCCGTTCAGTGGGGAAGAGGACTGTTGAATATTAAGGCAGTTGCAGAAAAGTATGATGGCGCCGTGGATGTGAGGATACAGGATTCTGTCTTTGTATTAAGCGTATTACTTGTCGTTTCACAGCCTTGGGAGAGCAGTCCACAGCATAACGGTTCAGAGAGTGTCTGAGATGGACGAAAAAAATATGGAACGGTTCCAATGGAATCAAGGCAGCCAGACGGTAAAGAAAAGGAGGACGACCATATGGCAATGGAGATTAGCAGAGGCTACGATCACTACGGGATGAACCATGCGGGGCAGAAGAAAGTAGAATATGAAAAAGCGGTGGACAAGGAAATGAAATCGGTACAAGATCCGGAGAGAACAAGAGCATTCGACGCGGCGCTCATGCCAGGAGACGAATATATCAGCAGCGGGAATGCGGATAGAAAACCAAGCGGTCTGTACCGATTAGAGCAGGATGAGAATGGCAATCGTAAGATTTTGTATGATGATCCCAGAAAGGCAGAGCATTCCCGGGAACGCGGGCGGTCTGAAGGGATTTCGAATGAGTCTCAGGAGCCTGTGAAAAAAGCTCAAGTGAATACGGACCGGGCAGACAGAGAGATCGAAAGACTAAAGGAAGAGAAAATGCGTCTGGAGCAGCAGATCAGGGCAGCGGCGGATGATGAAGAAAAGGTCACTGAGATCAGAAAAAGGCTGGCACAGATCGAGAGTGAACTGAGCCGGAAAAACAATGATACTTATCGGATGCAAAACAGCACCAAGTCTTTTTTGTGCTGACCGGACAGGGAAATTATTTCCCTGTTCGGTCAGGGATCAAATGATACTTGCCATACACTTCATGTTCTTATAGATTCTCATCTCCCCATTGCTTCATGTGTTCAAAAACGGGAATGAAACTTTTTCCCAAATCAGTCAGATTATATTCTACATGAGGAGGCACCTCCCTGTAGTCGTGACGGGAAATAAAGCCGTCTGCTTCCAGTTCGCGAAGCTGCTTTGTCAGGCTTGATTCGGTAATCTCTCCGATCTGTCTGCGTAGTTCGCCGAAACGATGAAGATCGCGGAATGTAATATAATAAAGAATCTCGATCTTCCACTTACCGCTTAACATTTTCTGTATAGTGGAAATCGTTTTACAGCGTTCGACTGCCAATGGACTTTTCTTCATACTATTTGCTCCTTTTTCAGAAAGTATATCACATCCTTTCCGAAAAAGAAATGTACATAAGTAAATTAATATACTATTAAAAAATACAGTACTTGTAAAGAGAGAGTACAACTGTATAATAGTCATAAACAATAGAAAATGAGATATGGAAAAGGAAGGAGCGGTGTTTATGCACTATACGGGAACGATCTGGAGGCCGCCATATGAAGCAGCATCACTACTACTGGAAGTAACGGCGGGCTGTACTCATCATAACTGTAAATTCTGTACGTTATACAATGATTTGCCGTTTCGGTTCAGAATGTCCCCACTTGAGGAGATCGAGAGCGATCTGCAGGAAGTGGGAAAGGTGGTCCAAGGCCGCAGACATCATGGAATCAACCGGGTATTTCTGACAGGAGCCAATCCATTTGTCCTGTCGTCTGATAAACTGGCGGCAATCGCAAAGCTGATCCACAAATATCTTCCGTCGGTGACATCTATTGGCTGTTTTGCAAGAATTACAGATGTAACACCAAAAAGCGATCAGGAACTTGCAGAGCTTCACGATATAGGTTATGACGGTCTGACAATAGGGATGGAGACAGGTGACGATGAAGCGCTGCGGTTTATGAACAAAGGCTATACTGCGTCGGACATCTCTGAACAATGTCATCGACTGGAAAACGCGGGCATTCAATACAGCTTTTTCTACCTAGTCAGCATTTCCGGGGCAGGACGTGGAGAGACCGGAGCAAAACTGACTGCGGAATTATGCAATCAACTGCATCCCACACTCATCGGAGCAAATATGCTGACGATCTATGCAGATTCTGAACTCTATGCTGAGATACAGCGGGGAAACTGGCAGGAGGAAGGTGAACTTGAAAAGTACAAAGAGGTACGGACTCTCATTGAAAATTTACGAATACCGACGATATTTGCGGCAATGGGAGCCTCTAATGCGTATCAGTTCCACGGAAAGCTGCCGAAAGACAGGAAAAAGCTATTATCCTTTCTCGATCGGATTATAGAAGGAGTCAGTGAGCAGGAACTGCGGCGTTACCGGGAGACTGTCCATCACCTGTGAGAGCAGAGTGATTTTTGCGGGAGGCTTGCAAAACAGGTACCATGCCGATATAATAAAAAGATATATTGGATTATCATAAAAGGATGGTACATATTATGAATGCGTTACTGGGAATTTTAGGTATCTTTGTTGTGATCCTGATCTGTCTGGCTTTTATGGTCGGTGCGATATGCAGCATAGAGATCTGGAGAAAGCGGATGGAGGTCATGGTGGGAAAGGATGCACCGCAGGCAAGAAAAACACTGACACCTACCCAAAAATTCATCCTGGCGGCAAGTTCGCCGGTGATTGGCAATAATTACAAATGTGTGATTGACATCTGGGATACGCATTTGTCGGATGAGGAAGTGGACAAAGTCATTCAGCTGTTTGAATGGGGCTGGGGCGAATTTACTTATGAAAATGCCAAAAGCATGGCGGATGACTGTCTAAGCCGTGGACATAACACCAAATATATTGAGTATTGTAGCGCAGGAGGAGCGCCGGACTCGCTGCCTTCTCAGTATACAGATCTGCAGCTTCAGCTTTTACAGGAGATGAAACAGCGGTATCCCAAACAGGGAATGCTTGCGTGGGATCTTGTGAGAACGCTTTCCCTCGTGGGCGGGGCCTGTATGGGAGGTATCATGACATATGAGGAAGCAGTGACGATCGCTTTTCATGTCTGCAAACGTCTGCAGGAAAACTTCTCGTCATGGGATGACATGGTTGGCAGTTATACGCTGGGCTATCAGTTCTGGCGGGGTGAGCGGGCAACGGACAGGCTGAACTATTATAAAAAACTGAAAAAGACATGGATATACAAAATACCATGGAATACCGAGCTGCGGGAAAACGAGTTGGGGATTTTTTGATTCCGGGCAGCTATGGAGGAGGACAACGGCATGTCGATTGAAAGAGTACGGACATTTTTCAGAAACTATGGAATCGAAGACAGGATTCAGGAGTTTGACACTTCAAGCGCCACAGTGGAGCTTGCCTGCAGGAGTTCCAACAGCGCGATAGAGCTCACTGTAACCGAACTGGAAAAATATGCCGGACCTGTGGACTGGGTGGATGTATGTAAAGGATATTGATAAAATGGCAGGCCGTTGACGGGCCTGCTTATTTATGCTACATTAAATTGGTAGTACCATTTAAGAGGAGGGATTGACTTGAAATACGTCAAACAGTTTGGAATTATATTATTATTGTCATTTCTCGGGGAAATCTTACATGAAGTTTTGCCATTGCCGATCCCCGCAAGTATCTACGGGATTGTGATACTTTTTTTCTGTCTGGAACGAAAGATCATTCCGGTCTCTGCGGTGAAAGAGACGAGTGTCTTTCTGATCGAGACTATGCCGGTGATGTTTATTCCGGCAGCGGCAGGGCTTCTTGAGTCCTGGGAAACGATAAAAGCGGACTGGATCTCATATACTGCGATCACATTCGTTTCCACATTTGTGGTCATGGTTGCGGCAGGCAAAGCAGTGCAGTTTGTGATGAGACGGAAAAAAGAGAGGCAGTAATATGAACGAATTTTTTGAAACTTCAATATTTTTTGGTGTGTGTATCACGCTGTTCTCCTATGGGATTGGACTTGCGGTCAGGAAAAAGTTAAAACTTGCGATTTTTAATCCCCTGTTGATTGCGATCATTGTTACGATCCTGTGTCTGCTCAGCTTCCGGATCGACTATCCTGTCTATGAAAAAGGGGCAAAGTATGTCAGCTTTTTACTGACTCCGGCAACGATCTGTCTTGCAGTACCGTTGTATGAACAATTAGAGCTGCTGAAGAAAAACTGGCAGGCTGTGTTTGCCGGCATTCTGTCCGGCGTTTTTTCAAGCCTTTGCTGTATATGGCTCCTGGCCGGACTGTTTCGCCTTGATTATGCCTCTTATGTGACACTGTTGCCGAAGTCAATTACAACCGCAATCGGGATGGGGGTCTCAGAAGAACTTGGAGGGTATGTGCCGATCACAGTGGCAGTCATTGTTGTCACCGGTGTAATCGGAAATATGTTTGCAGAGACAGTCTGCCGGATTTTTAAGATCGGGGAACCGATTGCCAGAGGGATTGCGATTGGCACTTCTTCTCATGCGATCGGGACGGCAAAGGCAATGGAACTGGGTGAGGCAGAGGGCGCGATGAGCAGTCTTTCGATCGTTGTCTCCGGTATTCTCACAGTGATTGGAGCCAATATTTTTGCCGGATTTATGTGATGAAAGAATGTGTGAAAGTAATGGAAGAGAGAGAATATCAAAAGGTGATTGCGTACCTTTGCGAACTAGTGAAAACAGGGGAACTGGAGATTGGCTCAAAAATTCCCACAGAAAGAAACCTGGCGGAGCTGTTATCGGTTGGACGCGGATCGACGAGGGAAGCGCTGCGGATATTGGAGAGTATGGGTATACTGATATGCAGGCAGGGCTCCGGAAATTATATCGCAGGGAATCCGTCCAAAACAGTCTCAGGAATGATCGAGATGATGCTCTTGCTGAGACAGATCCGTAAGGAGGAAGTCATTCAGTTTCGGCGTGACATGGAGAAGGCGATCTGCAATACGATCATAGAAAGAGGAAGTATGGAGAGATGGCGTGGGCGGATTGAAGAAATTCTTGCAGTGGACACAGATTATCAGTCTCTGGAAGAACAGATCGAGGCAGACCGCAAGTTTCATTACAGGCTGATCTTGGCAACGGAAAATCAATTATGGCTCTGCATTTCCGAGGCGGTCGTTGACATTTATCAGCACTGGATCGAAAGGGTACTCAGAGAGGCGCCGCCGGAAGTTAAGCGTGAATTACATCAGTCACATATGGCGATGGTTTCCGCGTTGGCGCAGGGCTCAAGAGCCGGTGTTGAGGCGGCGATTGACAGACATTATGATCTGGCAGACAGAGAACTGAGAAAGACAGAACTCATTGGCGGCGACTGAAAAGATCCTGGAGGATACCGTATGATTTTAAGCGCAAGCAGAAGGACAGATATACCAAACTACTATTCCCGGTGGTTTCTAAACCGGCTGAGGGAAGGTTTTCTCTGTGTGAGAAACCCTTGGAATACACGGCAGGTCAGCCGGATTTCCTTATCCCCGGAAGTTGTCGATTGCATTGTGTTTTGGACAAAAAATCCGGCCGATATGATAAAGTATCTGGAGTATCTGGAGGATTACACCTATTATTTTCAGTTTACGCTCACAGGATATGGCAGAGAACTGGAACCGGGCCTTCCCGATAAAAGAGGGGAATTGCTCTCCACGTTCCGGACATTGTCCGAGAAAATCGGCAGGGAGAGGGTAATCTGGCGTTATGATCCCATACTATTTGACGAGCGGTATACAATGGCATATCATCTGAAGGCATTTGAGCGAATTGCCGGACATCTGGCTGACTACACCGAGCGGGTGGTGATCAGCTTTCTTGACCTGTATGCAAAAACACGCCGCAACCTGAACGGGTTTGACAGCGCAGCGATGACAGCGGAAAATATGACTGCTCTGGCGGGAGAGATGGCACAGATCGCTGCAGGCCGTCATCTGACGATCGAGAGCTGTGCAGAACAGATCGATTTGCACAGCGTTGGCATTGAACATGGAAGCTGCATTGACCAGAAATTGATCGAACGCCTGGCGGGCTGCAAACTGAAAGGAAGAAAAGATAAAAACCAGAGAGAAAGCTGCCGGTGTCTTGAGAGCGTGGATGTGGGCGCATACCATACATGCCTCAACGGCTGTAAATATTGTTATGCCAATGACAGCGATGAAAGGGTGAGAAAAACGATTAGCGTATACGACGAAAATTCTCCGCTGCTGTGTGGAACGATCAGGGCGGATGACAGGGTCTTAAACAGAGAGGTGAAGTCTTTGCGGGACAGACAGATCAGTCTGCTTGATTTTTTCGACAAAACTCTCTAAAAATAAAATAACCGTCTGTGGGAGAAACTAGATAGAAAAAATCTGACGGAGGTTATCATGAAAAAGGATTACGGTAAACTATGGACACTGTTCCGATCTATGTTTATTTTGAGCGCCTGCACGTTTGGCGGGGGATTTGTCATTGTTTCTCTGATGAAAAAGAAATATGTTGAAGAATTAAAATGGCTGGAAGAGGAGGAAATGCTTGATGTGACAGCAATCACACAATCTGCTCCCGGGCCATTGCCGGTCAATGCCTCGGTCATCATCGGCTACCGCATCGCCGGTGTGATCGGTTCCCTGACAGCCATTCTGGGCACAATATTACCGCCGATGGTAATCATTTCCATTATTTCGCTTTTTTATGACCAGTTCCGCACGAATCCTTATATTGCCGTGGCACTGCAGGTCATGCGGGCCGGTGTAGCGGCAGTTATCTTTGATGTCGTGATCAATCTGGCGGGGAATGTGTTAAAGACAAAGAGAGTCTTATATATTATGATGATGATCGTTGCATTTATTGCAACCTATATTCTGGATGTCAGCGCAATGATTGTGATACTGACCTGTCTGGGAATCGGACTGATTGACCTGCTGTTTACACTCAGAAAAAAGAAAGGAATGGTGGCATAAATGTTATTGATAAAACTGTTCTTCGCTTTTATTCAGGTCGGCCTGTTCAGCGTGGGCGGAGGCTATGCGGCGATCCCACTCATTCAGGAGCAGATTGTAAACATTCACGGGCTGCTGACAATGGAGGAATTTTCCGATCTGATCACGGTGGCCGAGATGACGCCGGGACCGATTTCTATCAATTCGGCGACATTTGTAGGCATGCGGATTTCGGGTATTCCCGGAGTGCTGCTCTGTACGATCGGCTGTATTATCCCGTCGTTTTGCATTTGCCTGATCCTGGCACATTTTTATTATAAGTATCGGACGGTGAGCGGGGTACAGGTTGTTCTCGGGGCCATGAGGCCTGCGGTGGTGGCATTGATCGCCTCGGCGGGCGCCTCCATATTAATGCTGGGGTTGTTTGAGGCGGAGATTGATGAGATCATATTGGCGGATGTTAGGATCGTGGAGCTGGCGATCTTTATCGTGGCGCTGTTTCTGCTGCGGAAGTTTAAGACAAATGCCATCACGATCATTTTAGGCAGCGGCGTCGTGGGAACGATCGTATATGCACTGATGGGAGCAATTTAATAAGTAAAATATTTAGCGGAAATCACTTGCATTATCTGAAGTTGTGTATTATACTACAAAAAGTTATAGAGAGAAAGAGGTGGAGAGATGATTAACTTTTCTTGCAGATAATTTTAGAATATATGGCGGTGCCCGGAGACTGTGGCATAGCCGTATTCGTTTGCAGGAAAGTTGTTAATCTGTCCATGGCCATATTGTCTGACCGCTGCTTCTAAGGCAGCGTTGTTATGCTATGAAGAGCCGCAGGGATTAATTTTCCTGCGGCTTATTTTGTCTTGTGGGAATGACTGCTGTGCGATGCGCCTGTATGCGAAATCACGGGGCGGGGTTCTTTTTTTGTTAAGGAGGGATTTGTGTATGTCAATGATCAAAGTAGACGGCCTTACTTTTTCATATCCGACAAGTTATGATAATGTTTTCGAAGATGTCAGTTTTCAGATCGATACAGATTGGAAACTGGGGTTTGTGGGAAGGAACGGCAGAGGGAAAACGACTTTCCTGAATTTATTACTGGGAAAATATGAGTATGGTGGAACGATCACCTGTTCGTCAGAATTTGACTATTTTCCTTATCAGGTGAACGATCAAAGCCGGTTGACAGTTGAGGTTCTTCAGGAGATCTGCCCATTGGCGCAGGAATGGGAACTGATGCGTGAATTGTCCTGCCTTGAGGTAGACGAGGAGACTTTGTGGCGGCCTTTTGAGACACTTTCCAACGGAGAGCAGACGAAAGTTTTGCTTGCGTCTCTTTTTTTGAACGAAGGGCATTATCTGCTGATCGATGAGCCTACCAATCACCTGGACATCAGGGCGAGACAAATGGTTTCAGCATATTTAAAAAAGAAAAAAGGATTTATACTCGTTTCTCACGACCGTTGTTTTCTGGATGGCTGTGTCGACCATATTCTGTCGCTGAACAGGGCTGACATTGTGGTGCGAGGCGGCGACTTCTCGTCGTGGCTCACAGATTTTGAACGACAGCAGCAGTATGAAGCAGCAGAAAATATCCGTCTGCAAAAAGACATCCGCCGTTTAAAGCAGTCGTCCAGACGGTCGGCCGGCTGGTCGGAGCAGGTGGAAGCGTCGAAGATCGGAGCGGCCGATAAAGGGTATGTAGGCCACAAAGCCGCTAAGATGATGAAGCGGTCAAAAGTGATAGAGGCGAGACAGGAGGAAGCGGTCAGGCAAAAGTCAGCGCTCCTGAAAAACGTGGAAACGGCCGTGGATCTGAAACTCTGTCCGCTCTCTTATCATGCCGATACGCTCGTCTCTTTTTCGGAGGTTTCTGTCTGTTATGGGGAACGTGAAGTCTGTGATCCGGTTACATTTACCGTGCGCAGAGGGGATCGGATCGCACTGGATGGGAAAAATGGCAGCGGCAAGAGCAGCCTGCTGAAACTTTTGACAGGGGAAGCGGCAGAGTTCAGAGGGAGTCTGAAGGCGGGTTCCGGCCTTGTCATCTCTTATGTGCCCCAGGACACCTCTTATCTGCAGGGAACACTGACGGTGTTTGCAGAGGAAAACAGGCTTGATGAAAGTTTGCTGAAGACAGTTTTGCGCAAACTGGATTTCGAACGCACGCAATTTGAAAAAGATATGAAGGAGTTTTCCGCAGGGCAGAAGAAAAAAGTATTGATTGCCAGGAGCCTGTGTGAGCAGGCGCATCTGTATGTGTGGGATGAGCCGTTAAATTTTATCGATATTTATTCGCGAATGCAGATCGAACGGCTGATCAGGGAATTTTCACCGACAATGATCTTTGTGGAGCACGACAAAGCATTCCGGGATACGGTTGCGACGAAGCTGGTACAGCTGTAACGAAGGAATATAAATGTGTATGTTTTTGTGAAATCGATTTCAACAAATTTCACAAAAAATATTTTTAAAGACTATGAAAAATGCCTATTTACAAAGGAAAATAATGGGTATATGATAACTGTCATAGTGAAATCGAAAACACAAAAGGTTCAGAAAAGTAAATCGGTTACAGACGGATACCGATTTGCGGTCTGAGGAAAGGAAGATGACATGCAGCAGGTAAATGTTAAGTTTCACAGTGTTGATCAGATCAGGCAGTTCGTGAACATTATTGACAAATTTGACACAAACTTTGATCTGGGTTCCGGCAAGAGGATCGTTGATGCAAAATCCATATTGGGTGTGTTGGCGCTGGATTTCTCAAAACCTCTTCCACTTAGATACGATTCCAACGATGAATGTATCCGGGAAAAGATCGCCCCTTTTCTGTATGCGGGAGCGTAAAAGAAAGACCTTTAGCAGTGGGAGTGTAGATGTATGAATATCGGGGAAATAGCGGAGATGGCCGGGGTGTCCAGGGCGGCCGTCTCGCGCTATTTTAACAATGGATATATTTCGGATGAAAAGCGTGAAGCGATCCGGCGGGTAGTGGAGGAAACGGGGTATCGTCCTTCTCTGCAGGCGCAAATGCTGAGGACCAAGAAGACCGGAATGATCGGTGTGATCGTGCCGAAAATTGCCTCTGCGTCGATCGGGAGAGTTGTGGAAGGCATTCTCAATGTTTTGAATGACCAGGGGTACCGGATGTTATTGGCTGTTGCACAGAATGATCCGCAGAAAGAACTGGAATATCTGGCAGCATTCGACAGCAGACAGGTAGATGGTGTGATTTTGTCAGCGACAGTGTTTACACCTGGCTATAAAAAGCAACTGAAAAAGTTTTCTGTGCCGGTGGTGATCGTGGGACAGCAGCTTGCCGGTTATGGCTGTGTATTTCATGATGATTATCATGCAACCTATGATCTCACGCGGCTGCTTTTAGAAAAAGGAAGAAGAAACCTCGGGTATATTGGTGCGATCGAACAGGACAGAGCGGTGGGCGCCGAACGACACCGGGGATTTTGTGATGCGGTGCGTGATATGGGACACGAGGAGCTGGGAAATAATTACATACAGGCAGACTTTGCTGTTGCTTCCGGTTATATGAAAACAGGAGAATTATTGAGAGATCACAGAGAGCTGGACGGACTGATCTGTGCCACAGATGCGATGGCCTGTGGCGCCATGCAGTATTTGCAGGAACACAGGATCAGTGTACCGGAGCAGATATTGGTAGCCGGACAGGGTGACTCTGACAGTGCCAGAGTGACGGTGCCTCCGCTGATTACCGTTCACTATTCTTATGAAAGGAGCGGAGAACTGGCGGTGCGGATGTTGATGGAAATTCTGGGGCAGAAAGAAGCTGCCGCCAGAGAAGTGAAGCTGGGCTATCGCATTGTGGAGAGATAAGAGCGCCGGAATTGATGTAAAAACCAAAAAGAAAGTGCAGGGAGGATGATTTCAGCCCGATAACGTGCTATAATGAAATTGGAACCGTGAAACACGTACACCGGATGGGAAGGGAGAATAAGTATGAACAAAAAGTTTACAGGGTTTGTGTTTGCACTTGCACTTTTGCTTGGGAGCAGTATGGCAGTATGTGCGGAGGAAGCGCAGAAACAGGATTTTCAGCAGATGATGACACCGGAGATACTGGCGTCTTTTGACTCGATCTCTATCGACATGGAGGATGAAGAGGCGATGGCTGTTATGAAAAATGCGATCCTGCTGAGAACGGATGTATGGGGTGAACTTCAGGATGCGGACGGGGACGGCATTGATGACAGAGACCTGGTCAATGGCTGCGGCTACATCGACTTAAACTGCAATGGATTTGACGACAGATTTGAACTGGCACTGATCTACAAAATGGCAGAGTATGATCAGGAAGGTGCACAGGCGGTTCAGATCATGTTCAATCTGCTCTCACATCAATGCAGACATGGTGTGGTCTATTCAGACTTCAGCTTTGATGAAGATCTCGGTTATTGGTCGATGCCGGATTATTTTGATAAATGTGAACAGTGTCGGGAAGAGTTCGATACGATAGAAGATGCGATTGATAAAGCATTTTCTCAGTACTTGCGGTAAGAAGGAAAGATAAATCTAATAAATGGCATGAACAGATACAAACGGCGTGGCTGAAGTCACGCCGTTTGCTGTATCAAAAATCCTTTCTTGTTATCAAAAAAATTAATACAAAATAGTATATATGTATATTCTAAAAATACAGACTATAATAATCGAATGTGTAACAAGCCGTTATTTTTTAATATACTTTTCTGTGGAAAAACAATTATGGAATCATTATGGAAGGCAGTTATAAGCGCAGAAAGTGAGGAAGTGGCTTGATTACCGGGCTATGGAAGAAATTTAAAGATCAGCTGGGAAACAGAAAAGAGAAAGACGCAGAAGGCATAAGAGAACGGCTCAGGCGTATCAAAGCGAGCGGCATTGCCAACGTGATTGTCAGAAAGCGTCATATGATCGAAATGATGTTTATCGTACTGATCGTATTAAGCGTCATCAATGCACCGCTCGTTAAAGTGAATTATGACCTGACGGAATATCTTCCTGCCTACACGGAATCAAAAAAAGCCATCGATCTGATGGAGAAGGAGTTTGGTTATCCGGGCACTGCCAGGGTTATGGTTACAGATGTCTCAGTCTATGAGGCATATATGTACAAACAGATCCTGGAAAATATTGATGGCGTTGATATGGTCATGTGGATGACGGAAGATGTGTATATGAGCGAAGACTTTCTCGATCTGGATTCACAGAAGGATTATTACCGGGATCGCTGCGCCGTGATGGATGTGACGTTTGAGAAGGGAGACAATGACGAGGAGACGAAAACAGCGGTGGAAGAGATCCAGAATATTCTCGGAGAAAAGGGCCGGTATGCGGGACCGGCGGTGGAGAATAAATCTCTGGAAGAGACGCTGGACAGGGAACTGCGGATTATTATGGCAGTGGCGGTCATATTAATTCTGATTATCCTCTGCCTGACTACCGATTCATGGTTTGAGCCGGTGCTTTTTCTCTCCGTGATGGGGATTGCCATCGTATTAAATATGGGCAGCAATGTTCTGCTTGGGACAATCTCTTTTATGAGCTCCAGTGTGGCGTCAGTCTTACAGCTTGCCACTTCCATGGACTATTCAGTATTTCTTTTACATACCTATGTGCGCAGGAACGAGGCGAAGCCGGGAAACAAAGAGAAGGCGATGGCAGGCGCACTGAAAGAGTCGGCTGTCTCCATTCTTTCCAGTGCGATGACAACGTTCGTGGGCTTTATGGCGCTGCTCGCCATGCGGTTTGGCCTTGGACGGGATGTGGGGCTGGTGCTCGGGAAGAGTATTGTCTGCAGTGTGGTGACGGTTCTTTTCCTGATGCCGGCGTTGCTTCTGCGCTTTGGTGATTTGATTGAAAAGACAAAACACAGGAGTATCATGCCGCAGTTCCGGATGGTTTCCAAAGCGGTATTTAAAATACGTTATGTAGTGCTGGTCTTTATGGCGGTTGTGGTCGTGCCTGCCTATGTGGCGCAGAATATGAACAGTTTCACATTTGGCAACAGCGCACTTGGAAGAAGCCAGGGAACGAAGGTTTACGATGATACGGCGGAGATTGAGGAAAAGTTCGGGCGCAGCAATCTCTACCTGATCATCGTGCCCAACGAGACACCGATCAAAGAGCGGGAACTGGCAGATGAACTTGAAGATCTGTATTATGTGAAAAGTGTTACCGGTATCGCCAATGTGCTTCCGGTCGGCATCCCGGAGAGCATCATACCAGAGAGCATCAAAGGACAGCTCCGCACGGAAAATTATGCCCGTATGCTGATGTACACAAAGACAGATACGGAGAGTACGCTTGCGTTCGAAACATCAGATGAGATTCAGCAGATCGTGAAAAAATATTATCCGGAGAATGCCTATGTCGTAGGGAATACACCATCCACGCAGGATCTGAAAGAGCTGATGGTGCCTGACTATGCGGTGACAAACGTCATCTCGCTGCTGGCAGTGGCGGTTGTCGTGGGAATTACTTTTCAGTCATTTTTGCTGCCGATACTGGTGCTGATACCGATCACAATCGCGACTTACATCAATATGACAGTGCCTTATCTGCAGGGTGAGAGCTTTATGTTCAACGGCTTTATCATTGTGAGCTGTATTCAGCTGGGGGCGACGGTAGACTATTCTATTTTGCTTACCAATAATTATATGTATAACAGGGAGCATGGAATGGAAAAAAAGGCGGCGGCGGTCGATGCGCTGCAAAGAAGCATTCTTTCGATCCTCACTTCCGGCACAATTCTTACTGTGGCGGGCTATGGCATCTATTTTATTTCGTCCGTCAGCGCGATTTCTTCGCTTGGACATCTGATCGGCCGGGGCGGTCTGATCAGTATGTGCATGGTGATTCTCGCAGTTCCGGCTCTGCTCACGGTTTTCGATACATTGATTTTCAAAGGGAAAGCAGTTCGGGATGAATGGAAACGCCGGGAGATCGAACGAATCCGCAAAAAGATAGCGGTGCGCAGACAAAAGCGCCGGGAATTGATGGCGCGTCTGGCCGAGAGACGGCAGCAGCGCAGAGAGCAGGCAGGGGCCAAAGGAGGAAACAAGGATGAATAACAGAAACGGGAAACAGGCGATCGCGGCCGGTATGGCGGCTGTCCTGACTTTTGGTATGATCTCGCTCGATCTGCAGGCGGCTCCTCCCCGGGTGAAAGTGGACGAATCTGTCTATGTCAATCTGGACTATTACGGCAAAGTGGAGGAAGTCAATATCGTAAAAAGTTGTATGCTCAACGGAAGTACGACGGTCGTGGACTACGGAAGCTACAAGGATGTCGTCAATATGAGCAATACGGCGGTTCCCGTTCTCGAGGAGGGCAAAGTCACATGGGATCTGAGCGAACAGGAGGGGGAGCGCTTTTATTTTGAATGCAGGACCGATAAACTGGCGCAGGAACTTCCCTGGAATCTGGACGTGACTTACAAATTAAATGGCAAAGAGTGTGAAGCGCAGGAACTGGCCGGGGCCAGCGGGATGGTCACGACGCTGATTGATGTGCAGCCCAATGACAGCGCGCCCGAGTATTACAAAAATAATATGATACTGACGGTGGCCGCGATGGTAGATATGGACAAGGACAATTATTCTCTGGAGGCTCCCGGCTCCCAGCTTCAGACATTGGGGACGAAAAAGGCAGTTCTGTTTATGGCGCTTCCCGGAGAGGAAGGGACCTTCCGTATTGACGTGGGCACGGACAGCTATGAGAGTATTGGCCTGATGTTCCTGATGGTTCCGGCTACGATCTCTTCTCTCGACAGGATCAGTGATGTCCGCGAAGTCAAGGACAAAGTCAGAGACTCAATTGACGCCATGAGTGACAGCGCTGATGTGATCTTTGATAACCTGTCCGATATGAAGGGCGGTCTGGAAGAGACGCAGAAGGGCGTGAGGGCAGCGCAGAAGGCCAAGGAGGTCTATGACGCCGGGGAAGGGCTGGTAAAGTCAGATGCTGATGCGGCCATCAATTCTCTGGATGGTATCATCAACAGTCTCATGCTCCTTTCCGCGCAGACAGCCATTGAAAAAGAGGATTATATTGATGCCATGGATCAGTTGGAGACGATCCGCCAGAGCATTTATGAAATGGACGAATATCTGGAGGATATGGAGGAAGCCTCCAAAGACTTGCAGAAGTCCATGAAAGAGCTGAGACATAAGATGAAGGATGGCGCGGGAGATACGCAGGAGGAGATCGAGGACGCCATTGACAGTCTGAAAGAGATCTATGGAGCGACCGGGGATGCAGGCGCTCTGCAGGTGGGCGCAGAGATCGGTTATCTGGCTAATTTTGCGGGTGTTTTGACGAAATCTGCCGCTCCGGTGCTGGAAGATACGGAAGGTGTGATCCATGAGGTGGAAAATCTTACGGGTAAGGCGAGCGAGGTGCTGAACGAGAGTTACAGTCTGGGCGGACATATGACAGAGGATTATAAAGAGCATGTACTAATGCTTCTGGACGAGACCCAGTTGTTTATCGATAATGCCAGCATGAGTACGTATGCGGTACAGACGGCGCTCAGAAGTATGCGCAGTCTGATGGACGCCACGGAGGACAGCCTCGATGCGGCGATCGATTCAAGCCTGAGCGGTATGATCGGCATATTAAACAGCGGCATTGGTATTGCGGACGGCAGCGAAGTGTTCCGGGACGCCAAAGATACGATGAAAGAGGCGGTGGACAATGAGCTGGATGAGATTGAGGAAGAGACAAACATTTTAAACATCGATACGGGAGAGGAATTTCCGTCATTTACCTCGGCGAAGAACGAGTCTCCGGAAAGCATTCAGATCATACTGCGGACGGCGGAGATTGCGATCGACGATGAAGTGGACAATACGGTCGACCTGGAGCAGCCGCCGGAAGACATCGGCATGTGGGGGAGGCTGAAGGCAGTATTTGTAAAGATATATCATTGGTTTGTGAAATAGAGGCGAATCAAAGAAAGACGAATCAAAAGGCCGTCGCGGATTATTCTGCGGCGGCCTTATTGATGACAGATATGGAATCGATATTGTTATTTGAACATGGCGTCTTTTTTCAGCACTTCCTGGTAGTCTTTGATGTCCTTTGTGATCTCGCCACTGAGGAGCAGCATACAGACCAGGTTCGGGATTGCCATCAGGGCGTTGGCGATGTCGGAGAGATTCCAGACGAGATCCAGTGTGGCAACGGAGCCGACGAACACAACGAGAGAAAAGAAAATCCGGTATACCATATTAAATCTATGCGTTCCAAGTATATACTCATAGGCTTTCTCGCCGTGGTATTCCCACCCGAGAATCGTGGAGAAGGCAAACAAGGTAATGCCGATACTTACAAGCCAGCCGCCCGCCGGACCGAGTACAGTGCCAAAAGCGGCGATTGTCAGGGAGGAACCTTCGTATAATTCACCGGTAGCCGGATTTGCCTGACCGAGAACGCCGGAGCTGGCGATCGCTAAACCGGTCATCGTACAGACGACGATTGTGTCCCAGAAAGTGCCGGTCATGCTTATGTATGCCTGGCGCACCGGATTGTCTGTCGTAGCGGCGGCTGCTGTGATTGCAGCAGAACCCATACCGGCCTCATTGGAAAACACACCTCTGGCAATACCAAAACGCATGGCGTTCATCATGGAAGCGGTGATTGTACCACAGAGTCCACCGCCGACTGCTTTTGCACTGAAAGCCATCTTGAAGATCATGGCAACGCCTGCAGGTACATTGGCGAAATTGCCGGCGATAACGATCAAAGCGGCGATAACGTAAAAGATTGCCATAATTGGGACTACAATCTGTGACACTTTGGAAATTGATTTGATACCGCCCACAATAATAAGCAGAGACAGAACAGTCAAAATAGCGCCTGTTATCCAATTAGGAACAGAGAATGTCTCGTGCAGCGCGCTTGTGATTGAATTTGCCTGTGTCATGTTACCGATACCAAAAGAAGCGACTACAGCAAAAAATGCGAACAGCCAGCCGAGCGTATTGCCGAGCGCCTTGTTTTTCAGCGCTTTTTTCATGGTATACATCGGACCGCCGGAAATCTCTCCGTTTGCGTTGACTTCCCGGTACTTGATAGCCAGCATACATTCACTGAATTTGGAAGTGAGTCCGAAACAAGCGGAGATCCACATCCATACGAGTGCGCCCGGGCCGCCGGAGACCATGGCGGTGGCCACGCCTACGATATTTCCGGTACCGATCGTGGCAGCGAGGGCGGTAGTCAGCGCGGAGAACGGTGAAATATCACCCTTTCCCTTTTTCTGACGGGCCTCTTTACTCAGTGTGCTTTTCAGTGCATAACCGAGATTTCTCCAGGGTAAAAATCCCGTACGGATTGTTAAAAAGATCCCGGTTCCCACAAGCAGAACGAGCATGACCGGCCCCCAGACAAAAGAGTCTACGGCAGAGACGGCATTTGAAAATTTTTCCATAAAAGGTTCCTCCCATAGTAAAGTAGTAGTGAAGTAAAGCAATGATAATAAGAAAAAAGGCGCAATATACGCAATGTGCGATATTACGTCCTTTGTAATAAATTAATTGTAGTATAGCTGCCGGGATTCGTCAAGAATAAATTCGTGTTTTCGGCAAAATGAGGAATGCCGTATGCTGTGGCGTGACAGCATTTTATCGTGCAGCAGTCAAATAAAAAAGCGCCAAAAAGGGAGGATGCCAAGTAAAATAATTTTACTTGGCATTATTATGAAAAAGCTATTTATAAAAGTAATGTTAGTTGTCTGCGTTGCTGTATCTTATGTTATTAGTATAAGACACGAATTTGGATAAAAAATGTTAAGCGGATTAAGTTTCTTTAAATGAAATGTAAATAAAATGTGAACTTCAGATTTTGGATCAGAGCGTTTCCGGTTCCGGATAAACTTCACCGAACGTATCAATGGTCATCGTCCGGATCATCTGTTTTTCCAGAGGACGGTCAGAAAAGTCTGTCTTACAGGATGCGATCTTGTCGACAATGTCCATGCCCTCGATGACTTTGCCAAAAGCGGCGTAAGAACCGTCAAGGTGTGGACTGTTTTTGTGCATGATAAAAAACTGGCTTCCGGCGGAGTCAGGCATCATGCTCCTTGCCATCGAGAGCACGCCCTCCGTGTGCTTCAGGTCATTGTCGAAGCCGTTTTGGGAAAATTCTCCTTTGATCGAGTAATTGGGGCCGCCCATGCCGGTCCCTTCCGGATCGCCGCCCTGGATCATGAAACCGTTGATGACGCGATGAAAGATCAGACCGTCATAAAAGTTTTTCTGAATGAGGCTGATAAAGTTGTTGACCGTGTTGGGAGCTGTCTCAGGGTAGAGCTCTGCTTTGATCAGATCCCCGTTTTCCATTGTGATCGTGATAACTGGATTTTTCATTTGCTTTTGTTCCCTTTCTTCAAAATGGATTTCAATATGTCGGAAGGCTTTTGACACAACCGCCTTACCATAGTATGCTACTTATTGTAGCGGATAAACAGCGTTTCGTAAAGACGTGTATCTTGAATAAGAGGAAGCGGATGTTACAGGAGATCATCATAAAAAATGGGAACAGAGTTACGGAAGAGGGGGTCTTATACCTGACAGATGACCTGAAGCTGCTGAAGGCACTTAAGAGGGAGGGAAAGGCAGTGGCGGCGGTTCTGACAGACGAGAACCGCGGGGAGGACTTTTCCGGGATACCGTACGCAGTTGAATGCGTAGAGGAACTGGAAGAGCAGGAGATTACAAAGATTTACAGACGGCTGACAGGGCTGCCGTGGGAAATTCTCGAGACCGACAGATGCCGGCTGCGTGAAATGACAGTCGGGGATCTGGACAGGCTCTATGAAATATACGATACCGCAGATACGACGCAATATATGGAAGGACTGTCTGGGGACAGAGAGGAAGAGCGGGCATATATCAAAGACTACTGCAAATATATGTATGGGTTTCACGGATATGGGATCTGGTTAATCGAAGAAAAGACGGCCGGTGTGGTCATTGGCCGTGCAGGGATCGAACCGGGAGAAGACGGAACAGAGCTTGGCTATATGATCGCCGCACCCTGGCGCAGAAAAGGATATGCTTTTGAAGTATGCAGCGCTGTTTTAGATTATACGTGGCGGGAGATCGGCTGCCATGAAGTGATCTGCAGAATACGCCATGGGAACAGAGCTTCCGCCGGTCTCCTGAAAAAACTCGGGTTTGGCGAAGGGGAGACTGACAGAGACGGGATGGAGAAATATACGAAATCCATCCCTGTGGACAATAAAAATCCTCAGGCAGAGATAACCTGAGGATTTGCAACCATAATTGTAATGTCTGACCGTTATGATGGTATCATGTCAGACGACCGGAAGGATTTCCTGAATATGTAAATCTGTCCGCTGGCTCAGATCAATGAATTTTTCGCCGGATTTCACAATCGGGCGGCCGAGACGGCCTTTGTTGATAAAGACTACCTGTGCGGTCGTCCCGTCATTGAGCTGAACGGTAGAGTTAAGGTAAGTGTTTACCGTGTTTTCAAGGAATACAAGAATCGGACGGGTGTCAAACTTGCTGAGCCCCGTGACTTCAAAATATTCAATCACAGCAAACGGTGAGATTGGTTTGCGGTAAGGGCGTTCTGAAGTCATGGCATCATATATGTTACAGATCGTGACGATCTTTGCAAAGCGATCAATCTCCTCGCTTTGCAGATTGCGGGGATACCCGCTGCCATCACACAACTCATGGTGCATGAGAGCGGCTAATTTTACAGTCTCATCCACGCTGGACTTTGACAACAGCTCATATCCTTTTTCACAATGGGTATTGACCAGTTTCTTTTCCTCATCGGTGAGCGGCCCGCGTCTCTGTAAAATCTCTTCCGGAAGCGTGAGCTTTCCAATATCGTGGAACATGCCGCAGGCGGCAGCCATCTGACAATCCTCCTCACTGTAATTCAGCCAGTGTGCCAGCATATTACAAAGAAGAGATACATTAATGGAATGTGCATAAATACTGGTGTTGTACTCTTTCATAAATACAAGCATTTCCAGAATGCTGCTATGACGGCCTGTCGGACTCAGCACGGATAACGTCTGCTTTAATATCGTATCCATGTCCAGATCCGTATTATTCATAACGAGGTTATTGATTGCAACTTCAAACTGGCTCAATCCCTCGGAATAAGCCTTTTTATATTCTTTGATATGTTCAACGCGTGCTTTCCTGACTTCTTCCGGAATATCAGAAGTATGACCGGAAGCTGTAGATGCAGCCTTGGGGTGATCATCAATATTGACAGAGCGAATAGAGTGAATTTTCATCTGATGCAGCATGGCGTCTGTCAGTGGCGTTCCGATCGGGACGAGCAGTTGGCCGTTCAATGAATATACATCTTCGGCGGTTATCATTCCAGGGGTTAATAATTCAAGAAGAATTTTCATAGTGAGAACACCTCAACTTTTTCTAATAAGGTAAAATGATACCATTTACTATATAAATTATAGAACTTTTTGGTGAAATAGTCAACTATAGACAAAGTTTTCCGGGTTACAATTACTATTTTTTGATAATAGTCCGGATTCCATCATGTATTTTGACTGGACAAAGGATATGTTTTCGACTATTATCATAGCAAGAGTAAAAAATTACCAGCCATCCGGCTGTATATAGGAGAGAGAACAATGCTGTCCTGTCATTATGAAAAGATGCTTCAGGGAAAATCGGTGATACGTGAACTGGCAGAGTTTGCCGCGCGAAGAGGCGGTGAGATCGGGTATGAGAACGTATTTGACTACAGTCTGGGCAACCCGTCGGTACCTGTACCCAGGGCTGTGACGGAGACGATGATCCGTCTGCTACAGGAGAGAGAGCCGGCAGAGCTGCATGGCTACAGCCCTTCTCTCGGCATTTCCTCTGTGCGGGAAAAGGTGGCCTGCTCCCTGCATGAAAGATTCGGCGTGCCTTATAAAGAAGAAGACGTATTTATGACGTCAGGTGCAGCGGGCGCCATTGCTCACGCGCTGCGCGCGGTGACTGCACCGGGAGATACGGTACTTACATTTGCCCCCTGTTTTTCCGAATATTTTCCTTATGTTAATGGGACAGGTGCAGAGCTGAAAGTAGTCCCGGCAGATACCGGAACGTTTCAGATCCATTTTGAGGCCTTTGAAGAAATGCTTTCGGAAAAGGTGACGGCTGTGCTGATCAATACGCCAAACAATCCTTCCGGGGTCGTCTATGGGACGGACACGATAAAGCGTCTGGCGACCATTATGCGCAAGGCATCGGAAAAATATGGGCATGAGATATATCTGATTTCAGACGAACCATACCGTGAAATTGTATTTGCGGGTGTGGATGCTCCGTTTGTCTCCGCCTTTTACGATAATACGCTGATGTGTTATTCGTTTTCCAAATCACTCTCCTTTCCGGGAGAGAGAATTGGCTATATCGCTGTAAACCCGGCTTGTAGAGATGCGGCTAAGATAGTCCGGATGTGTGGACAGATTTCCAGAGAGACGGGCCATAACTGCCCGGCATCCCTGATTCAGCTGGCGGTGGCGGAGAATCTTTCCCTGACTTCAGATTTGGCTGTCTACGAGACAAATAAAAATATATTGTATCAGGAACTGAAGGCGCTTGGATTTACCTGTGTGGAACCGGGCGGTACTTTTTACATTTTTCCCAAAGCGCTTGAGGAAGATGCGAAGCTGTTCTGTGAAAAGGGCAGGAATTATGATCTTGTCATGGTACCGGGAGATGGGTTTGGCTGTCCGGGGTATTTCAGAATGGCTTACTGTATTGATACGGAGAAAGTAAAGCGTTCTCTGGCAGCGCTCCGCAGGTTTGTAGAAGAAATGTATCCGCTGCACGGTAAAGGACAGGAATCCTGTATATAATATGGAAGAAAGCGTACGTGGCCGGGAAGAGGAGGTATATTTCCAGGCAGCTGCTATTAGATTATTGAGAGAGAAATGACAGGAGGATCTATTTTGTTGGAACTATTGAAAGCGGTTTTGTTCGGAATTGTGGAGGGAGTCACAGAATGGCTTCCGATCAGCAGCACCGGGCACATGATATTGTTAAATGAGTTTGTTAAGCTCGATGTTACGCCTGAATTCTGGGATATGTTTTTGGTGGTGATTCAGCTCGGAGCAATACTCGCGGTTGTCATGCTGTACTGGAATCGGATTTTTCCGTTTCAGTTTCATGGCGGCAGTGTGATTCGCAAAGATGTATTTTCCATGTGGTTTAAAGTTCTGGCGGGCTGTCTGCCGGCTGTGATTGTCGGACTCCCGTTTGACGATCTGTTCCGGGATCTTTTTTATAACTATCAGACCGTAGCCATTGCCCTGATTGTATTTGGTGTGGCGTTTATTGTAGTGGAAAACAGAAACAAAAGCCACAAGCCGAGAATCAGAAGTATCGACCGTCTCAGCTATCCGGTAGCTTTTGCCATCGGTGTATTCCAGCTGATCGCGGGAATTTTCCCGGGGACATCGAGATCCGGTTCCACGATCGTGGGAGGGCTGCTGCTCGGCGTTTCCCGCACAACCGCCGCTGAGTTTACATTTTTTATGGCAATCCCTGTGATGTTTGGCGCCAGCCTGCTGGAGATCGTAAAATTTGTGCTGGAGGGGGTGGAGATCAGCGGTACAGAGTGGACGACTCTGATCGTCGGTTTTGTTGTTGCTTTTCTGGTATCGGTATTTGTTATCCGCTTTTTGATGGGATACATCAAAAAACATAATTTTAAAGTATTCGGGTGGTACCGGATCGCGCTGGGGATCGTGGTGCTTGCGTATTTTATGTTTGTCTGAGCGGACTGTGAAAGCAGCTTAAAAAAATTTTCAAAAACTATTGACAGTGAGGATAAGTATCATTATAATAATAACAGTAATCGTTACTGAAATTAAAAATTATTAACAATACAAAAAAGGGAAAACAGGAGGAAGAACAATGAAATTTGTATGTCAGGTATGTGGTTATGTTCATGAAGGAGATGCAGCACCGGAGAAGTGCCCGGTATGTAATGCACCGGCTGAGAAATTCACAGCACAGAAAGGTGAAATGGAGTGGGCAGCAGAGCATGTGGTAGGCGTTGCCAAGGGAGTCAGCGAAGACATTATGGCAGATCTGAGAGCGAACTTTAACGGAGAGTGCTCCGAGGTTGGTATGTATCTTGCAATGGCAAGAGTCGCTCACAGAGAAGGTTATCCGGAGATCGGCCTTTACTGGGAGAAAGCTGCATGGGAAGAGGCAGAACATGCCGCTAAGTTTGCAGAGCTTTTGGGTGAGGTTGTTACCGATTCCACAAAGAAGAACCTTGAGATGCGTGTAGAAGCTGAGAATGGTGCTACAGCCGGCAAATTTGATCTTGCAAAACGCGCGAAAGCAGCTAATCTGGATGCGATCCACGACACTGTTCATGAGATGGCACGTGACGAGGCAAGACACGGGAAAGCATTTGCAGGACTTCTCAAGAGATATTTCGGTTAATTCGAAACAATCGGAAGAGCATGTCTTAGAACTTTTGGGTGTGTGGGGAGACCACACACCCTTTTTGGTGCTTCATTCATATTTGTAAGCGTTGGAAAATATAAATAATAAAATGAGGAATACTACTAAAGTATAAATCTGATATTTCCATACCAAAGGACAGGTGCAAAAGATGACGATAAACGATCTGGGAATGTTATTTCAATTTATTGGCGGACTGGGGCTTTTCCTATATGGAATGCACATTATGGCGGACGGACTGCAAAAGTCTGCCGGTGACAGAGTGAAGAAGCTGATGGGATTTCTGACGAAAAACCGTCTGATTGCGGTGATCGTTGGCGCGGGTATTACTGCGCTCATTCAGAGCAGTTCGGCGACTACGGTCATGGTTGTCGGCTTTGTCAACGCCGGTATGCTCTCGCTGACACAGGCGGTAGGCGTGATCATGGGTGCCAATATCGGTACGACGATCACTGCCTGGATTGTCTCGCTGAGTGAGTGGGGCAGCGTTTTCAAGCCGGAGTTTCTGGCGCCTCTTGTCGTAGGCATCGGCGCGTTTCTTGTCTTGTTTGCTTCGGATGAGAGGAAGAAAAAGACAGGAGAAATCCTCACCGGCTTCGGCATTCTTTTTATTGGTCTGAGCTTTATGTCAGGTGCGATTAAGCCTTACAGAGACGCAGAGATTTTTATCGAGGCGTTTCGCGTGCTAGGGCGGAATCCTCTGCTGGCCATTGTCACGGGAGCTGTCGTTACAGCGGTTATTCAGAGCTCTTCGGCCTCTGTGGGTATTTTACAGACTTTGGCGATGAATGGAGTGGTAAACTGGCAGTCAGCTGTATTCATCATGCTGGGACAAAATATCGGGACTTGTGTGACCGCGGTTTTGTCCGGTGCAGGCGCCGGGAAAAATGCCAAACGGGCGTCGGCGCTTCATCTGCTCTTTAACGTGATCGGCAGTGTCTGGTTTGGCGCCGTTATGTTGCTGTTTTTCCGTATGCGCACGGAGATGGCTGCGGCAGCGATCAACAGTGTGGAAATTTCCACGTTCCATACGATTTTTAATATTGCCAATACGGTGGTAATGTTTCCCTTTGCGGGCGCACTGGTGCGTCTGTCTGAGATTATGATTCCCAGCGATCAGTCGGAAGGGAAGGAAGGCGACATTGTTGAGAAGATGAGCCGCACACTTGACCGGAGAATCCTGAACAATCCCGCGCTGGCTATCGAAACGGCGGTGGGAGAAGTCGTGCGTATGGGCGTGCTCACACGGGATAATCTGAAGGATGCGGTCATGGCGGTTCGGGAAAACGACAAGAAACAGATGAACCGGGTGCTGCAGACGGAGAAGGACATCAACGAGATGGAAAAGCTGTTGACTGCGTTTCTGGTGGAAGTGGATAATCTGTCGCTGACAGAGACGCAGCATCTGATGATTAAAAATCTGTTTTATACGGTCAGCGATATTGAGCGCATCGGAGATCACAGTGAAAACATTGCGGAAATAGCTGATATTAAGCGGAAAGATAAGATACAGTTTTCGGAAAAAGGCGACAAAGATCTCGATAAAATGTACGATATGACACTTCATGTCTTTGAGGCTGCTTTGGAGGCCAGAGAGCTGGGCAGCGTGGAAGCGGCAAAGAGGGCACAGAGAACGGAAGAGAAGGTGGATAAGCTGGAAAAAGACCTGCGTGACAAACATATTCAGCGTCTGTCCAAAGGGAAATGCGCGCCGGAGGGTGGTGTCCTTTTTCTCGATATATTGAGCAATCTGGAACGGGTTGCCGACCATGCGGATAATATTGCCAATTATGTCATAACGGAAAGGTGAGGCTGGGGAGTGCAGGAAAAGCAGGGCGTTTCTTGACATTTTGTCATGACTCTGCTACACTGCACTATGACATCTGATGTATTACATAATAATAACTATTAATAAATAGAATAAGAGGGAAAACTATTTCCCGGAGGAGATCATTTATGAAAGAAACGAAAAAGGCAGCTTCCAAAGCAACTGCAAAATCAGAGGCCGCCAAAACGGTAGCAAAAGTAGAGAGCGCTGTCAAGAGTGCGGCTGAGAAAGCAGCACCGGTAGCCAAAGCAGCTGAGAAAAAGGTAGCGTCTGCAGCAAAGGCAGCAGTTAAGAAGACGACGGCGAAGAAAGATGCCGGAATGGAAAAGATCACCCTTCAGTTTGGGGGTAAATCCTATACGACAGAGGAATTGGTAAAGATCGCCAAAGATGTATGGAAATTTGATCTTGACAGAAAAGAGAGCGAATTTGAGACGGTAGAGCTTTTTGTGAAACCGGAAGAAAACACGGTCTATTATGTGATCAACGGCGAAGTACGCGGAAGTTTCGCGATCTGAAAGGATACGCAGCGGAAGTGTTACAAGCCAAAGAAATCCCGCAGGGAAATGATTCTCTGCGGGATTTTTTATCGTACAGGATTTTACAATTCCAGTTTTTCCGCTTCATATGCGTTGTTATACGAATCTGTCACCAGGTCTTTGATATGAGAATTACGGTAAGAAGCGGCAATGATTCGTCCGGAATCCAGCGACAGATCAAAAGTACCGTCTGTTTTTTGGATCAGGTCGCTGAACTGCACGACGACCAGTGTACTGCAGGCGACGCCGTCTGCCTGTGACAAAGTGACCTGGTAGACGAGCTTGATGTCATTATTGTGGGAAGCTGACTCAAAATATTCCGGTTTCAGCACGTTCAAATAGGCGGAGATCAGCCGGGGATTGCTCCAGCGGAAGGTTGTTTTGCCGTTTACCCATATGGGCATCAGGTTTGCCTCGCTGAAAATGCGCAGGCCGTATTCCGTGGCATCCCCAAACAGAGAGACTGCCGTCTCATTCAAAGTGTCGATCAGTTCGTCCGAAACATCAGCGCTGTCTCGGATATAGTGGTCTGTATTTTCGACCGTATATTCTTTCTGACAGCCCCCTTCCGGGATTTCCACGATGTATTCGTTGCGGATGGCTTCTTCCTCAGAAAAATCAGCTCTGAGCCAAAGCGTATCACCCACATCATAAAATGCTTTTTCTTCCAGTATCTCATAGGAGACAGTCTGCAGGAAGGGATCCGTACTCTCGTTGACAACGATCGCCGTCAATTCGGGAGCAATGCCTTCATAACGGATCTGAACATCTTGAAACAGGTCTTCGGTTGATAAGAGTGTTCCTTCCGGCAGTCCGGCAACCTCAATCTGACAACTGTCAGCCTCAATCCGCAGCTTTTGCTCTTTTGCCGCCTCTTCATTATAGATAAAATGGATTTCGAGAGAGTCGCCGTTTTGCAGGCTGCCGTTTTCGGACAGGAGCTTTACTTCCACTTCATTGAGAAAAGGGATTTCTTCCTCTGTTTTCTGCAATGACAGGCTGGCCGTTCCCTCCGTATCATAACCGGAGTAGGATACGTTTACATACTCTTCTAAATTCAGCCGGTCAAAACTGAAATACCACAATAGAAAGGCAGCCAGGCCAAGTAAAAACAGGATGAGTATCATAATCAGTATTTTTTTCCGGACGGACCGCTTTTTCTTTCTCGATTTTCTGCGCGCTCTTCTTTTCTTATTATAATGTTTCCTGTTATCATGTTTTCCGTGTGCGGAAGTAGTTTGTTCTTTCTTCCGGTGTTTCTTTTTTTTCTTCTTTTTTTCTTCTGCCATAGCCCGATTCCTGAAAACTTATATCAATAACAATTATGTTGATAAAAGGCGAAAAATGCCACAGCCTCCAGTATAGTGTGTTTACCGGAAATTAGCAATCAAAAAAACGAAAATCTTTAGAATATTTTTATAATTTATTTTTGAAAAAGAATTGACAATAAATAAGGGAAGTGATATTTTAGGTAAAGAAGATATTAGCACTCATAAAAGACGAGTGCTAATAACGAAGCGAAGGGGTGATGGAAGTGCAGTTGGACGAAAGAAAAATGAAAATATTGCAGGCCATCATCCGTAACTATCTGGAGACGGGCGAACCGGTGGGAAGCAGAACGATCTCAAAATATACGGATTTGCATTTGAGTTCTGCGACAATCCGCAATGAGATGGCAGATCTGGAAGAGTTGGGATATATTTTGCAGCCACATACGTCGGCAGGCAGAATCCCGTCTGACAAAGGGTATCGTCTTTATGTAGACAATATGATGCTGGAAAAAGAAAAAGAGGTAGAAGAGATCAAAGATATGCTTCTTCAGAAAGAGGAGAAGATGGATCAACTGCTGAAGCAGGTGGCGAAAGTGCTGGCAGCCAACACAAATTATGCCACGATGATCTCCACACCCCAGGTGAAAAAAAACAAACTGAAATTTATCCAGCTCTCCAAGGTGGATGCCAGACAGCTCCTGGCAGTCATTGTAGTAGAAGGCAATGTGATCAAGAACAACATGCTCCAGATGGAAGAGGAGCTGGACGACGAGACGCTTTTAAAACTGAACATCCTGCTGAATACGCACTTAAACGGGCTGTCGGTGGAGGAGATTAATCTGGCGATGATCTCCACGATGAAGCGACAGGCAGGCATTCACAGTGATATTGTGAGTGAGGTTATCGACGCGGTGGCAGATGCGATCAAGGCAGATGAGGATCTGGAGATCTATACAAGCGGTACCAACAATATTTTCCGTTATCCGGAGCTGGCAGACAACCAAAAAGCGAGCGAGCTTGTCAGTACATTTGAAGAGAAACGGATGCTGACGGAACTTGTGCAGGAAACATTGTCAGATGAAAATAATACGGGCATTCAGGTTTATATCGGAGAAGAGACTCCGATCAAGACGATGAAAGACTGCAGTATCGTTACTGCAACGTATGAACTGGAAGAAGGGATGCGGGGAACGATCGGTATTATCGGACCTACCCGGATGGACTATGACAAGGTAATCGATACGCTGAAAACACTGACGCATCAGTTGGATGCTTTATACAAAAAGAAATAAGAGTAATAAAAAAGCAGATTGGCAGGAAGGAAGAAGAGACGTGGCAGAAGAAAAGGTACTGGAACAGGAATGGAATCAGGATCAGAATATGGATGGCAACGCCGGTCAGGCGGAAGATGAGACACCTTCTGAGGCAGTAAACGAAGAGCCGGCAGAGGAACGGGAGCTGACCAAAGAAGAAGCGAAGGCAGCCAGGAAAAAGGCTAAGGCCGAGAAGAAAGATAAATCGAAAGAAAAGATCGCAGAGCTGGAGGACCGTGTAAAGAGACAGATGGCGGAATTCGAAAATTTCCGTAAGCGCACGGATAAGGAAAAGGCACAGATGTTTGAGGCGGGAGCCAAAAGTGTCATAGAAAAAATCCTTCCGGTCGTGGATAATTTCGAGCGGGGACTGCAGGCGGCCGGCGACGGCGGCGAGACGGACAGCTTTATGGAAGGGATGCAGATGATCTACAAACAGCTGATGACAGAGTTGGAAGGAATCGGGGTGAAGCCGATCGAGACCATAGGCACAGAGTTTGATCCCGAATTTCATAATGCGGTCATGCAGGTGGAGAGCGATGAGTATGAGACAGGAATCATTGCGCAGGAGCTGCAAAAGGGATATATGTATCGTGATAGCGTAGTCAGACACAGCATGGTGGCAGTTGTGCAGTGATCTGAATATTCTGAATAAATCTGTAAATCTAATAGTAATATAGGAGGGCTTAACGATGAGCAAGATAATTGGTATTGATTTAGGAACGACAAACAGCTGCGTGGCAGTGATGGAGGGCGGTAAACCGACGGTTATCGCCAATACGGAAGGCGCAAGGACGACACCGTCTGTGGTGGCATTTACAAAGACCGGAGAGAGACTGGTTGGAGAGCCGGCAAAACGTCAGGCGGTCACCAATGCGGAAAAGACGATCTCTTCCATTAAAAGAGATATGGGCACCGATAAGGGACGGGTGATTGATGAAAAGAAGTATTCTCCTCAGCAGATTTCTGCAATGATCCTCCAGAAACTGAAAGCGGATGCGGAAAACTATCTCGGTGAGAAGGTGACAGAGGCTGTTATCACTGTGCCGGCATATTTTAATGATGCACAGCGTCAGGCGACAAAGGATGCCGGAAAGATCGCAGGTCTTGAAGTAAAGCGTATTATCAATGAGCCTACGGCGGCAGCGCTTGCTTACGGACTTGACAATGAGAAAGAGCAGAAGATCATGGTCTATGACCTGGGTGGCGGTACGTTCGATGTATCGATCATCGAGATTGGCGATGGTGTCATTGAAGTATTGGCTACCAATGGAAATAATAAGCTGGGCGGCGATGACTTCGACCAGAAGATCACCGATTATATGCTGGCAGAGTTCAGGAAAAATGAAGGCATTGATCTCTCCAATGACAAAATGGCGCTCCAGAGATTGAAAGAAGCGGCAGAGAAAGCGAAAAAAGAGCTTTCTTCAGCAACGACAACAAATATCAATCTGCCTTTTATTACTGCGACGGCAGAAGGTCCGAAGCATTTCGATATGAATCTCACAAGGGCGAAATTCGATGAATTGACGCATGACCTTGTGGAGATGACGGCAGTTCCGGTACAGAATGCGCTCAAGGACGCAGGCATTACGGCTTCCGAGCTTGGCAAAGTGCTGCTTGTCGGCGGTTCTACCCGTGTACCGGCCGTGCAGGATAAGGTGAAAGCGCTTACCGGTCATGAGCCGAGTAAGACGTTGAATCCGGACGAATGTGTGGCGATCGGCGCTTCCATCCAGGGCGGTAAGCTCGCCGGAGACGCAGGCGCAGGCGACATTCTCCTGTTGGATGTTACACCGCTTTCGTTGTCGATTGAGACAAGAGGCGGGATTGCCACGAGACTGATCGAGAGAAACACGACGATTCCGACGAAAAAGAGTCAGGTATTTTCTACCGCGGCAGACAATCAGACAGCGGTCGACATCAATGTCGTACAGGGTGAGAGACAGTTCGCCCGCGATAATAAGTCGTTGGGGCAGTTCCGGCTTGACGGAATCCCGCCGGCTCCGAGCGGAATCCCGCAGATCGAGGTTACGTTTGACATTGACGCCAACGGTATTGTAAATGTTTCTGCGAAAGACCTGGGAACAGGCAAAGAGCAGCATATTACGATCACTGCCGGATCGAACATGTCGGATGAAGATATTGACAAGGCAGTAAAGGAAGCTGCAGAATATGAGGCACAGGATAAGAAGAGGAAAGAGGCAGTCGACACGAGAAACGATGCGGAATCCTTTGTGTTCCAGACAGAGAAGGCGCTGACAGAGGTTGGAGATAAGATCGCAGACAGTGACAAGAGTGCTGTGGAAGCCGATCTTGCGGCGGTCAAAGACCTTCTGGAAAAGACCAAAGACACGGAGTTGTCGGAGGCACAGGTAGCCGAGATGAAAGCTGCTCAGGAGAAACTGATGGCGAGTGCACAGTCATTGTTTACGAAAGTATACGAGCAGGCACAGGCATCGGGAGCCGGCGCGGCAGGTCCGGATATGAGCGGCGCGGCGCAGGAAAGCACAGACAATGCGGACGACGTAGTGGACGGAGATTACAGAGAGGTATAAGGCAGGGAGCTGCGCAGACGGGGCATAGATTTCCTTATGCCCCTTGCGCCGTGCTGAAAGGTAGATTGTTATGGCAGAACAGAAACGCGATTATTATGAAGTCCTGGGAGTCAAAAAAGATGCGGATGATGCTGCGATAAAGAAAGCATACAGAACGCTTGCCAAAAAATATCATCCTGATACGAATCCGGGAGATAAAGAGGCGGAACAGAAATTTAAGGAAGCGTCAGAAGCCTATGCGATTTTGAGTGATCCGGAAAAGAGACGTCAGTATGACCAGTTTGGTCATGCGGCCTTTGACGGGGGTGGAGCCGGTGGATTTGGCGGATTTGATTTCAGCGGCGCTGATTTCGGTGATATTTTCGGTGATATTTTTGGCGATTTGTTTGGCGGCAGCAGAAGGAGCGGAAGAGGCAGCAGTGGCCCTATGAAGGGCGCCAACATACGCACGAGCGTACACATTACGTTTGAGGAAGCCGTATTTGGTGTGGAGAAAGAAATCGAGCTGACGCTGAAAGACGAATGTCCGACCTGCCATGGCAGCGGCGCAAAACCGGGTACCAACGCGGAGACCTGTTCCAAATGCGGCGGCAAGGGTCAGGTCGTCTTTACCCAGCAGTCTTTCTTCGGGACCGTAAGGAATGTACAGACTTGCCCGGAATGCGGCGGCAGTGGTAAGGTGATCAAGGATAAATGTACGGGCTGCCATGGCAGCGGCTATATTGCCAATCGTAAAAAGATACAGGTTACGATTCCGGCGGGCATCGACAATGGACAGAGCGTGCGTATCCGTGACAAGGGCGAACCGGGCACGAACGGCGGACCGCGGGGAGACCTTCTCGTGGAAGTTATGGTGCAGCGTCATCCGATCTTCCAGAGGCAGGATTACAATATTTACTCTACCGTATCCATGTCCTTCGCGGTGGCGGCGCTGGGCGGCGAGATCGTCATTGATACCGTGGATGGAAAAGTCATCTATGAGGTAAAGGCCGGAACACAGACTGACACTCGTGTCAGATTAAAAGGCAAAGGGGTGCCGTCCCTGCGCAACAAAGATGTGCGGGGCGACCATTATGTGACGCTGGTCGTACAGGTGCCGGATAAACTTTCGCACGAAGCGAAAGAACTGCTGCGTAAGTTTGACGAGGCGACGGGCGATTCCCTGAATGCAGCGAAAAAGGCTGAGTCCGGAAAGTCAGCAGGACCGGAACCAAAAGAAAAAAAGAAAAAAGGATTCTGGAAATAAAAAATTGAAGAAAATGAGCCGGGAAGAAAAAGGCTGAAAATAACGAGACAGGCGGAACGATCAGAGAGGGTCGTTCCGCTTTTATGCGCAGGGGCGCACAGAGGAAGGAGCCGCAAGGCGGCGTGCGCCCCGCGCGGCGGGCGGAAGAGAAAAACGCTATACCGCCCGATCAGGAAGGCAGCAAAGAATGATGATTGGGAATTGTATTCATGCCCAAAACGGATTATAATAACTTTGATCAATCAGCAAAGGGGGCGAAATGTTATGGAGACGGAAGAGGGGCTCGGACAAAAGCTGGCGGAGTGTCCCGCGGATATGGGCAAAATCGCGTTTCAGGCGATGTGGCGGATGGCGTTTTGTATTGCGCTGGATATTATGAATTTCGGAGGGATTGCGGCCATCCGGCGCTGGAATGAGGTGCCGCCTGAGATGAGTACGATCTTTGTCAATCTGATACTCACCATTGCCTTTGGCTTGTTTCCCCTGATCCATCTGAGGGAATATCTTGCTTTTTATGAATATGGAATCGTCTATCGTAAACGAACATATCTGTGGTCAGAGCTTGGCAGTGCCAGATGGCGTGACTTTACCTATGGAGGATTTTTCCGCAGGATATTGATGGATACGGACCGGAAGGTGTTTGACGTCACTTACGTGACAAATGCGAAAAAAGAGTTTAACAGAGCATATATGAGTTATTAAAAAGGAGGCGGAGAACATGCTGTTATCAGGAGGGGTGACAACGAAACAGGCGGTTATCGGAACGATTATCGTGTTTGTTGTGGCGACAATCTATGTACTGATCCGTGATAAGGTCAACCGTGGTAAGGCGCAGACCGGTGAGGACCGCGCGGCATTGTGGGGCATTCTGGAGAGGGCAGTGCCGGAAATCGGGAGCTACACGCGGGCCTACGGATGCTGGGAATGGACTACGTATCAGGGGAAACGGAGGACAACGCAGTATTGGTACTATGGACTGGCGTTCAATGCAGACAGACTGTGGGTGATTCCGCTGTCCTGTGAAGGGGGAGACATCAGCTATTCCAGTCCCTATTGTATTGAAAAAAAGGATGTCGGGATCGTGAATTCCAAAAAGGGAAACTGCTGGGTGGAACTCTATGACAGAAACTGCAATGAGATCCTCTCGCTCACCGTGTTTGAGGAAAATCTCAATGACGACAGATACCATCCGCTTAATATCGTGCAGGCAGAAGAGGCGAAGGCTTTCCTTCAGTGGAAAGAGCAGTGGATGGATGAGGTCAACAGTGCGAACGGAGTGACCGCGAGCGGAAAGATGAAAAAGCCGTTGAAGAAATAAGATACATAAAAATATCAGGCAGGGCTGTGGAAGCGGTCCTGTCTGATATTTTTCATGATGATACGGAGAGTCTCCCGGGGTTTCCTGTAGACTTTCAGGTGTATTCATTTATGCACACTGTGTCGCCCAGCGGTTCGCGGGCCGCCTGCAGCAGGAGATCGGTCCGTGCCTGTGTGCTCCATTTCACGAGTGTCAGGCAGCGTCTCTCGATCTCAATACAGGTGATACCGGAAGGATGGACACAGCTCCCGGTATTACAATAGGGAGACTGGCGGGTTCCGATCATCGGATGGTGGGTGTGACCGGTCACCAGGAGATTGCTGCGGGAGATGGCCCATCTCATGAGACGCTGCTCTGATTTTTTCTTTTTGGTATTGTTTTTGGCAGCGCTTGTGGGATCCGGAATGCCTAGCTTTTCCAGAGGTCTCCATACATAGCGCACGAGAAAACGGGAAAGTGGCCAGAACGTGCTGTTCAGAGCGTCTGCCTGATGCCCGTGTGTGAGAAAAATATCTTTCTGGTGCATTTCGTCCTGCAAAATGATACCGGGATAAAAGACAATGCCGGGAAAGAGAGGACGCTGCTGTAATGTCTGGTCACAATAAAATGCCTGGAAATGTTTCTGACGGAAGCGGGACAAATGTTTGATATGGTCGTGGTTTCCGTAGATGGCATACATCCGGCCATGGGTATAATAGCGGGACAGTATTTCGAAAGCCTGCATGTGGACTTCCTTGATCTTGCGGATGGAGCGGTTCTCCCACAGTTCGTCGCCGTCGCCCAGTTCGAGATAGGTAAATCCTCTGCGATAATAATAATTGAGGGCTGCCAGATAGAGATATTCGTTCTTCAGAAAGTTGTCGTTGGCTGTGCCGGTTCCCCGATGGCAGTCGCTGAAAAGCACGTATTTGGAACACTGTGTCAGCGGCAGCCGCAGCGCATTGTCGAATGCGCGGGAAATCCGGGCATCAGTAAAAGGGGAAAAGGTCATGGTCATGACGGTGTTCTCCTCGTATGGGAAACTTCGATCTGTTTCTTCTTACAACAATGCGGACATTTCTGCTTTCTGTGCCTGCGACAGCGGATGATGCGGCGGAAGCAGGCAGGGAGGAAGAAATACAGATAGAGCAGCCTGTCAAGCGTGCAGACAAAAGGACGTGTGATCAATCGGTACAGCCAGCAGAAAAAGCGGTTTCTCCACTGTGTCAGCCGGCAGAGCAGCCGGCAGTGACATTGCCTTGTGCAGGGAACTGCGAAGGTGAAAGAGACGGTGAGACCACAGATAAATATTGCGCAGTCTCCATAGCCGGTATGCACAAGACTGTCCACAAAGGCCTGCATCATATAAGCATTGGGGAACGTGACGGAAACTTTCATTGTCAGATTGCCCGGTTCGCAGAAATGTCCGACACAGAAACCGGTCAGCCACCAATGTGTCTTGCGGATGCAGAATAAGGCCTTGCCTTTATAAAACAGCTCCATAGAGAGATTCATCATCTGACTGTCGGAGATGCTGTGAAACAGTGTGCGGTCGTACTGCTGCGGGTTTACGATGTGATCCGCATGATAGATGCCAATCTCGCTTCCCGTGTTGATACCGTACTGGCCTTTCCAGAATTCGATGAGCCAGGTTTGGCCCTGGTAATCAAAATAGACAGGTTCGCAGTCGAATACCATACCAAAATACGGCGCAGACTTGTCAAATGCAGCACAATATCCGAACTCACGCTGCCAGGCATCTGTGCGTGAGGTGATGATGTCCGGTCCCATGCAATAGGAAAAACCGAAAGGACGGAGCACATCGTCCAGAATGTGTACTTTCTCACATATATCCATACAGCAGATCTTTTGAATGATATGTTTTTTGCGCCAGTGGCAAAGAACAAAAAAGATGATACAGAATACCAGAAATATTCCAAAACAAAAATACATAGAACTATCCTCATCTGCGTTTGTGTTATCATATGTAGCAGGACTGGCAGGGGGAACTCGTCCGTCGTCGCATTTTGCCGGATTTGGCTGGAAACAGGCGGTTGATTATCGAAGGTGCATTTGCTATAATGTCCCTACCGGATTCAGAAAATATCGAGGTGTGAAAGATGAAGTGGAAGAAATTTAAGATAGAGACGGTCACGGAGGCTGAGGATATGATCATCAGTGCGCTCTATGACATCGGTCTGGAAGGCGCGCAGATCGAAGATAAGGTGCCTTTGACGGACAGTGAGAAAGCGCAGATGTTTGTGGACATCCTGCCGGACGGCCCGGAAGATGACGGCATTGCCTGGCTGAGTTTTTTTGTGGAGGAGTCGGGAGACGGTAAAGTCAAATACAAGGGAGAGGATACCGACACAGATGTCATATTGCGTAAGGTGGAGGAGGAGCTGGAAACACTGCGCGGTTTTATGGAGATAGGCACAGGTGTGGTCACGGTGGATGAAACGGAAGACATCGATTGGATCAATAACTGGAAGCAGTATTTTCACCAGTTCTATATAGACGATCTGCTTGTAATTCCCTCATGGGAAGAAGCGGCGCCGGGAGAACAGGGGCGCAAAGTACTGCATATCGATCCCGGGACTGCTTTTGGCACGGGAATGCATGAGACGACGCAGCTGTGCATCAGGCAGCTGCGCAAATATATTACGCCGGAGACGAGGCTTCTGGATGTGGGGACGGGAAGCGGCATTTTGTCGATTGTCTCTCTGCTGTATGGGATCAGAGAGGCAAAGGGCACGGATCTTGATCCCTGTGCGGTTGATGCGGTGAGAGAGAATATGGAGGCAAACGGCATATCGCCGGATTGCTTTGAGCTGACGATCGGTAATCTGATCACGCAGCAGGAAGTGCGTGACAAGATCGGATATGGCTGTTATACGATTGTAGTGGCTAATATTCTTGCGGATGTGCTCGTGCCGTTGACACCGGTCGCTGTACAACATCTGGCGCCGGGTGGTATTTATATTGCGTCCGGGATCATCGATGATAAAGAGGAGACTGTCGTCCGTGCGGTGAAGGAGGCAGGGCTGGAACTGCTGGAAGTGACTGCGCAGGGAGAATGGGTGTGCGTGACAGCGAGAAAGAAAACCGACAAATAGAACGGCTCTGTGTCTGTCCGGACAAATGGACATTTGAGCATTGATCAGGAGAAATATGTATCAGTTTTTTGTGAAACCGGAACAGATCAGCGGGAAAACGATCTGCATCACCGGAGGGGATGTCAATCACATCAAAAATGTGCTGCGCATGAAGCCGGGAGAGGAGCTCGCGGTCAGCAACGGGACAGACGGAAAGGAATACCGCTGTCAGATCAGGGAGATGACTGCGGAGGCCGTGATCTGTACGCTGTTGTTTGTCAAAGAAGACGGACTGGAACTGCCATCGAGAGTCTATCTGTTTCAAGGTCTGCCCAAGGGGGACAAGATGGATCTGATCGTGCAGAAGGCAGTGGAACTGGGGGTTTTTCAGATCATACCGGTGGCCGCGAGACGATCGGTTGTAAAACTTGACGAAAAGAAGGCAAAGAGCAGACTGGCAAGATGGCAGGGGATTGCAGAGGCAGCCGCCAAACAGAGCAAGAGACGGATCGTTCCGGAGATCGCCTCCGTGATGACGATGAAGGAGGCAGCCGCATATGCCCGGGATATGGAGTGCAAACTGATCCCCTATGAGCTGGCGGAGGGGATGGGCAGGACGAAAACACTGATCAGTCAGATTATCAGGGATCAGCGTGTGGCGGTTTTCATCGGCCCGGAAGGCGGTTTTGAGGACAGTGAGATAGAGACGGCGCGGGCGGCAGGGATCGAGCCGGTCACGATGGGAAAACGCATTTTGCGGACGGAGACGGCAGGGCTTACGATGCTTGCGTGGATAATGTATCAACTGGAAGAGGAAGCATAGTATAGTTATAGATAGATGAATGGAGTGTCTGATCATATGGAAATATATCTGGATAATTCCGCTACGACCAAAAGCTACGGGGCTGTGGCTGAGATCGTAAGCAAAGTGATGGTAGAAGACTATGGCAATCCTTCCAGTATGCACATGAAAGGTGTGGAGGGGGAGCGGTATGTCCGATATGCAAAAGAGGTTATCGCCGGCAATCTGAAAGTGAATGAGAAAGAGATCTTTTTTACATCCGGCGGTACCGAATCTGACAATCTGGCCCTGATCGGGACTGCCATGGCCAACAGAAGGGCGGGCTGTCATTTGATTACGACCTGTATCGAACATCCTGCCGTCTTGCAGACGATGCACTTTCTGGAGAGTCAGGGCTTTCATGTGACGTATCTGCCGGTGGATTATCATGGTGTTATCCGTCTGGAAGATTTGCGGTGCGCGATACGGAGAGATACGATACTTGTGTCGATCATGCACACAAACAATGAGATTGGTTCCATTCAGCCGATCGCAGAGGCGGGCGCGCTGATTAAAAGCATTAATCCACGCATCGTATTTCATGTGGACGCGGTACAGGGTTATGGAAAGTTCAGAATCTATCCGAAAAAGATGAATATCGACTTGCTGTCGGTGAGTGCGCATAAGATACATGGACCGAAGGGGATCGGATTTCTGTATGTCAATGAAAAGATCAAGATTAATCCGATTATATACGGAGGAGGGCAGCAGAAAGGGATGCGTTCCGGTACGGAAAATGTGCCCGGGATTGCAGGCCTGGGAAAAGCAGTGGAACTGATCTATGAAAATCTGGAGGAAGAGCGGGCGGCGATGTATGAGCTGCGGGAGTGCTTTATGCAGGGTGTGATGCGCATTCCGGACGTCAGGATCAACAGTGCTGCGGGAGAGGCAGGAGCGCCTCATGTGATCAGTGTTTCTTTCCGCGGCATCCGCAGTGAAGTGCTGCTTCACGCATTGGAGGAAAAGGGAATTTACGTGTCTGCGGGCAGCGCCTGCGCATCGAATAAGGCACCCAAACCGTCGGATACGCTGCGGGCGATCGGTCTGGAGAGAGATTTGCTGGATTCCACACTGCGCTTCAGCCTCTCCGTATTTACGACGCAGCAGGAGATTGATGATACATTGCAGGCATTGTATGAAATCGTACCAATGCTTCGCAAATATACGAGACACTAAGGGTAAGAACAGGAGAAGGATATGTATACCTCATTTTTGATCAAATACGCGGAAATTGGTGTGAAAGGGAAAAACCGTTATCTGTTTGAAGATGCACTCGTGCGTCAGATCAAATATGCGCTGAAAAAATGCGAGGGAGCGTTCGCAGTGCACAAGACGCAGGGAAGGATCTATGTAGATGCGCTGTCAGAATTTGACTTCGACGAGGCCGCGGCGCGGCTGCAGATGGTCTTTGGCATCTCCGGTATCTGTCCGGTCGTCGTCCTGGAGGATCAGGGCTTTGAGCAGCTTTGTGCAGATGTGGTCTCCTATATTGGCAAGGCCTATCCGCAGAGAGACCGGACGTTTAAAGTAGCTGCCAGAAGGGCAAGAAAGAATTACCCGATGGATTCCATGGAAATTAACCGGGAGATCGGCGGTGTGCTGCTGGACGCATTTCCGGAGATGAAGGTAGACGTCCACGATCCTGACATCCTGTTGAATATTGAGATCAGAGAGAAGATATATCTCTATTCGGCAATCATACCCGGTCCCGGAGGGATGCCGGTGGGCACAGGCGGCAAAGGAATGCTGCTTCTGTCCGGCGGCATTGATTCTCCGGTGGCAGGGTATATGATCGCCAAGAGAGGCGTAAAGATCGACGCGGTCTATTTTCACGCGCCGCCCTATACGAGCGAACGGGCAAAGCAGAAGGTCGTCGATCTGGCGAGGCAGGTGTCGGCGTATGCGGGACCGGTCTATCTGCACATTATTAATTTTACGGATATTCAGCTGGCTATCTACGAGAAGTGTCCGCATGATGAGCTGACGATTATTATGCGCCGCTATATGATGCGGATTGCGGAAAAACTGGCAAAAGACACAGAATGTCTGGGCCTGATCACCGGTGAGAGTATCGGACAGGTCGCTTCCCAGACAATGCACGCGCTGGCTGTCACGAATGAAGTGTGTGAGCTTCCGGTATACCGTCCGCTGATCGGGATGGACAAGCAGGAGATCGTGGAGATCTCCGAAAAGATAGGCACGTATGAGACATCGATCCTCCCTTATGAGGACTGCTGCACAATCTTCGTAGCCAAACATCCGGTGACAAAGCCGAATCTGGGTGTGATCAAAAAGCATGAGCGTAATCTGGAGGAAGGGATCGACGAACTCGTGCGGACAGCGCTGGAGACGGAGGAACTCCTTGTCGTAGAGCAGAAGTAATTCCGTACCGTGCCCGCTTGGACTGAAAACAGCGTTTGCCGGACAGATAAAACAGGACTGCCGCGGATGAATGGCATACAGCCGGTCATCTGTGGCAGTCCTGTTGTTTGTATTAATATAATTCTGTGATCTTATCCTTTACATTTTTCCAGCAGCCGCATGATAAGCAGGCTGTGTTCGAGCGCCTGATAGCAGGCTGCCCGGTCATCTGTGCGGTACTGCTCTTCGAATGCCCGAACCTCATCTGTCAGGCGTCCGCTGTCTGTCATTTCGATCAGACAGCGTTCCTGGCCGTTGTCGGACAGCCAGACGGAGGACGCGGAGCTGACAGGTCCCTGAATGCGCAGATACCCGTCTTCTCCCTGAATGAAAGCGCCGCTTGGACTGGTCGAGTCCTTGGCTCCGGTACATATGGCATGAAAGCCGTCGTATTCCAGCACCGCAGTGCCGGAAATGTCGATGCCGTTGGGGCCGGAGTTGGCATAGTAATGAATATCTTTCGGAGCGCCAAATAACAGCGTCGTCAGATGCAGATTGTATACATTGATGTCATAGAGGCTGCCGCCGGCTTTCTCCGGGTCAAAGGCCGCATGGACACTACCCTGCTGATACTCGACATAGCGGCTCGATTTTCGGGAATAATTGCAGCGGACGATCCGCGGGGTGCCGATAGCGGGCAGGTTTTCCCGGAGCGTTCGGTATGTCTGGGAATAAGGGATCTTGCAGGCCTCCCACAGAAAAAGATTTTTCTTTCTGGCAAGGTCTGCAAGTTCCTGTGCCTGCTGCAGATCGACGGTAAAAGGTTTTTCGCAGATCACATGCTTTCCCGCATCCAGAGCCTCTCGGACATAGCAGTAGTGCATATGATTGGCGATGCCGATGTAAACGGTATCGATGGCAGTCTCCGAGAGGATTTCAGAATAATCTGTGACGATCCGGCCGATGTGATAAGTCTCTGCCAATGCAGTGCCTTTGGAGAGACTTGCCTGCCTCACACAGATCGCTTCGACCGTTACGCCGTCTATCTCCTGCACATCGCTCAAAAATCTTTTTACGATATTTCCATTGCCGACGACACAAAGATTCATATTCCGCCCTCCTTATTCTCTTCCGGGTGTATCTTCCTTGAATGGACTGTTGACATAGTTCGCGGATTTGGAGGATACTGTTTTCTCCATCTTTACCTGCAGCGGATGCTTGTTCCAGCGGGACAGATCGTCCGTGATCTGATAAGCGGCCATCTGGAATGCCGGGAGGAAGCAAAGCGGTGTGATCTCCGGCAGGACATCTGCAGATACATAAAATACGTTGTCGCCCTGATAGGACGCATTGTTTGTAATCAGGAAAACATGTGGAGTCACGATGCGGGTGCCTTTGAAAATTTCATATGTCCGTTCGCTGCCCTCGCCGCCATCAATAAGAAATACGGTGTAGCTTGGATTCATCTGGATATTGGGACCGTGTATGTATTCTTCTGTCTCATAAGCCGCGGTGGGGATACTGATCGTCTCTCCAAATTTCAGTGCGCCTTCCATGGCGGTTCCAAGGTTGGCGCCTACGCCGCACATATAGGCCTGATGCATGGATGAGAGGGACTGATAATGTTTCTCCATGAAAGCGGGCCATGTTTTCTGTACTTCTTCGTTGCAGTCTGCTGCGGACAGGAGCTGTGCTTTGACTGCATCGGCTTCTTCCTGTGTCTTGATTCCGAGACGGAGCGCTGCCTCCACGGCGAAGAGCATAAAAAAGAGAGCGAGTGTTGTCACACCGCGGGTCACATAGCCGACGGTCTCACGGCCTACGCCATAGTCTGCCATCACGTCGCAATACTGCTGGAAATCGCTGTTCAGATCCCCGGTCAGACCGATGGTGCGACGGCCCCTCTCGCGGATCAGTTTCAGGGCGTCGATGGAGTTGGTACTGTAGCCGCTCTGTGATACAGTAACAATCATATCATTTTCCGTAAAATCGTTCTCGCTGTTTACGAAGGTAAACGGATTGACGACTTTAACTTCGCACTGTAAATGTCGGCGCACAAACTGTCTGGCACACCAGCAGCTGTTAGAGGAAGAACCGCAGGCCACGATCCAGACATTTTTATATCCGCCGTTTACATATTCGTCGACAAGTGGTTTGGTGAGCTCCGCGCTCTGTGCGACGTTCCTGCGGATATATGCAGGACAGTCGTTGATATAGTTCATCATTGTCTTTTTGGTGTTTGTTTCCATTTTTTCTCGCTCCTTCGAATAATTTTTTTTGTACAATAAGCACATTTTTCAGAACAAAAAACTTTGTTTTATATTGACAATATACCACACTATTGATATAATGTCATTACAAAATTCTAAAAAATTTATTAAAAGGGGGTTATAATTATGCCGAACATTTTGCTGACACGTATTGACAATCGACTCGTCCACGGTCAGGTAGGATGCAGCTGGGCAGGGGCACTTGGGTGTAATCTGATCGTAGTTGCAGATGATGCGGCAGCAGCGGATCCGATTCAACAGACTTTGATGAAGGCAACTGCACAGAATGCAGGATGCGGAATCCGTTTTTTTACTTTGCAGAAGACGATTGATGTAATCCACAAGGCCTCTGAAAGCCAGAAGATCTTTCTGGTCGTACGTGATCCGCAGAGCGCGCGTACACTTGTGGAGGGGGGCGTGCCTGTCGATAAGCTCTGTATCGGAAATATGCACGTTGGACCGGGCAAGGTAGTGAGCAACGATGCACATGTATATGTGGATGATAAAGATCTGGAAGATTTACGGGCAGTCCGCAATGCGGGCACGGAAGTGTACATTCAGATCGCACCGGGAGATCCCAGAAAGGATTTCGAAAAATAGAACCCGTTCTGCATAAGCAGAATATAACAACTTCACACAGATTACATAAGAAGGGAGAAAGAATCAATGCAAATCACACTTATTCAGGGATTATTGATCGCAGTCGTTGTATTCATCTGTGCCTGCGACAAGCATCTGGAAGCGTTTATGTGGTTCCGCCCGCTGGTTGTGGCGTTTCTGACCGGTCTTGTACTGGGAGATGTACAGCTTGGTCTGCAGGCAGGCGCCGTTGCAGAGCTTTCCTATCTGGGACTGCTCACCGTAGGAGGCACCGTGCCGCCTGATCCGCTGTTTGCCGGTCTGATGACGACGGTTCTGGCTTATACGACCGGACAGGACGTAAGTACGACACTTGGTCTGGCTGTTACGTTTGCGCTGGTTGGTCAGTGGATCGGTATTGGTACAAACACATTTTATGCGGGTTTCCTTCCGGCACTGGACAAAGCCTGTGAAGAAGCGGACGGAAAGAAAATGGGCAAGATCGTTGTGGGAGCAATGTTCCTGTATGCTTCATTTTTTGCGATCGCAGCCTTCCTTGCAACCTACGCATTCCAGGACGGTATCGCAGCATTTGTCAATGCGTTCCCGGCATGGCTGGTACATGGATTTGAGGTTGCCGGCGGTCTGATGCCTGCAGTAGGTCTTGCACTTCTGCTTGTCGTTATGCTCAAGCTGGAGAACGTGGCTTATCTGCTCCTTGGTTTTGTTATCATCGTAATCACCAACTGTGCAAACATCCTGCCGGTCGCTATTATCGCAGGCTGCCTTGCATGGATCGGTTTCTCTCGCGACAGACAGATCAACAAACTGTCTTCTCTGAAGACTGGCTTCGAAGAAGGAGGGGAAGAAGATGGCATCTAGAAATAAAGTGACAAAAAAAGATATTGACAGAATGAGTTTAATGTCTCTTTTCGAACAGTCCTGCTTCAGCTTTGAACGTATGCAGGCGCCGGGTTTTTGCTGGGCAATGACTGATTGCTTCAAAAAGATCTATGGCGATGATAAAAAAGAGATTTCGGAAGCGATGAAGAACAACATGGACTTCATCAACACGGAGCCGCACTGCGCGACTTTCCTCAACGGTCTCGTTGTATCGATGGAGGAGTCAGGACAGGAGCGTGACCTGATCAAGAGTATTAAGACAGGTCTCTTCGGACCTCTGGCAGGTCTTGGAGATGCTATTTTCTGGTACACGGCAATGCCGATTACGGCGGCTGTCTGCTGTTCTCTGGCAACACAGGGGTCTGTGCTGGGACCGATCCTCTTTATCCTTCTATGGATCTTTGGCGCGTTGTCCCGTATCTTCTTCGGACGTCTTGGTTACAAAGTTGGTGTCAATGCCGTACAGTTTATCGGTGACAATGCGGCTGCGCTGACAAAGGCTGCAGGGATTCTCGGCGTTATGGTTGTCGGCGGACTGATTCCTTCGTATGTAAGCTGTGCATTTGCGGAAGATCTGGTTGTAGTCGGTAACGTATCGGTTCAGGGTATTTTTGATTCCATCATTCCGAACTTGCTGCCACTGGGCTTTGTGTTTGCTCTTTACTGGCTGTTTAAGAAAAAGAATGTCAATACGATGAAGCTGATCATTCTTGTTATCATATTCTCCATGATCATGTCCGTTCTTGGCATTATGTAATTGTATTTATTTTAGTTAGCAACAGACTTAAAATGGCGGCTTGGCAAATTGGTATTTGACTGATTGTCTGAGCCGCCTTTTTTCAAAAAGAAGTATTTGGCAGAGGATGGCAATGATGAAGATGGTTAATTTCAATGAAGAACAGATAATCGCTAATAATGAAAAGATTTACAGTCAGAGAGCGCGGATAGAAGCGATCGCAGACTCCATCTGGGAAACGGGGTTCGATCTGCTGCTGTTTACTTCCAGCGGCGGTTCCCAGGCGATGATGGACCCCTTCGCTTTTTATCTCAGGCATGACAGCGGGCTGCCCGTAGAGAATATGCTGTCTGCCGAGCTGGTGCTTGGTTGCAGCAACCGGGTCACAGACAGGAGTGTGGCATTTCTGACGTCAAAGTCCGGAGATACCCAGGAAACGGTGGAGGCGGCAAAGTGGCTGAAAGAACGGGGCGTACGGCTTGTCTCCGTAGTGGGAAAAGATCATTCCCTGCTGGAAGAGCTGTCGGATGATACAATCGTATACGGCGAGGGACGTCCGCAGGAGCTCGTCTTTTATCTGCTGATCGGGAGACTGATGTGGCACAGTGGATGTTTTGAGGAATATCCCCGTTTTGCCGATGAACTGAAAAACCTCGGTTCTGCGCTCGCACAGGTCCGCAAACAGGCGGATGAGACCTGCCGCAAGTATGCGGCCGATTACTGCGAAGAACCGTACAATATCTGGGTTGGTTCCGGAGACTTGTGGCCGACAGCGTATTCGTATTCGATGTGCGTATTGGAGGAGAGCCAGTGGATTCGCACGAAGTCGGTATCCTCGCCGGAGTTCTTCCATGGGACACTGGAACTGCTGGAGGACGATGTGTGCATGACGCTGTTGCTCACAGAGGGGCCGACGAGAGCGATGGATGAGCGGGTGAAACAATTCGCACAGCAGCACACTTCAAAATTGACCTGTTTTGACTGTGCTGACTATGATCTGCCGGGCATCAGTCCGCAGTTCCGCAAATATCTGTCCCCGGTGGTGATGGCGGCCGTCTTGCAGAGAATCAGCAAAAACATAGAAGTGATCACCGGACATTCGCTTGATATTCGGAGGTATTATCGGAAAGAGAGTTATTGACAATGAGATTGATTGCACTTGGAGATAATTCCATAGATTTTTATCGCAATACCGGAGAACGGTATCCGGGTGGGAATGCAGTAAATGTGGCCGTGCATGCGGCGCATATGGGTGCAGATGCCCACTATCTGGGTACACTTGGCACGGATGAGGCGGCGAAAATGATCTGCCGGGCGATGGGCAGGCATGATGTCGACTACAGCCGGTGCCGGCTGCTCGACGGGAAGACGACCAAAGTCTGCATCTATGATGTGCTGGATGGAGAACGGACATTTGTGGAAGTGATGACCGGCGAGACATGGGTGGGACCAATCCGGCTGACGGCAGACGAATATGCTTATCTGGAGAGCGCAGATGCGATTGTGACGAGCTGTAATGCCAAGATACCGGAGCAGCTTGCCGCAGTGGAAGAGCTTTCGCCGGTGTTCGTGTTTGATTTCGGGGAAAAGGAAAAGTATAGGACAGAAGAGTATTATGATCAGATTTGTCATCAGATGGACCTGGCTATGTTTTCCTGCAGCGAGATGACGGATGAGGCGTTTGCACAGATGTGCAGGCCATTACACGATAGAGGAGTCGTCCATGTACTGGCGACTGTGGGAGCAAAGGGGCAGCTTTTGTCTGACGGAGACATTATTTTGCATGGAACGGTTGACGAAGTGACTCCAAATGATACAATGGGGGCAGGAGACTCTTTTCTCGCAGCTTTTGTATGTGCGCTCTTGAACAAAGGGTGGAAAAAAGGCAGACGTATGGAGGCGGACGCATTACAGTGTGCGCTGAAGGCAGGGGCGGAGACCGCTGCCAGAAACTGTATGACAAAAGGAGCGTTTCTCTATGAGTAAAAGTATTAGAACATGAGATTTTGGAGGAAATGTAAATGGATCTGAAAGAGATTCAGATTGATAAGTCCAGTCCGGTTCCCCTCTATGAGCAGTTGAGACAGGGGCTGATGGATGCGATTGTGAGCGGAAGACTGCCGATGGGGTCAAAGATGCCTACGGAGGAAGAAATCTGCCATGCGTTTTCCATCTCCAGACCGGTGGCAAGACAGGCATATTCGCGACTGATCGAGAGCGGGTATGTGAGCCGTTCCCGTGGCAGAGGCAGCTTTGTGAAACTGCCGGATGTGCGGGACAGCCTTATGAATACCAGCTTTGATTTTTCTGAAGAGATGCGTAAACACGGGCTGGAACCTATGACGCGGCTTTTAAAACTGGAGACGATAACGTATGACGCAAAGGTTTATGAAAATCTGAAACTGGAAGACGGAGATATATGCTGGCATATGTGCCGGCTGCGGAGCGTCAACAACAGGCCATACGTTTATCTGGGAAACTGGATTCCGGACCGGATCGTGAAAGATCTGGATCATTATGATCTGAACAGCCGCTCTCTCTATGAAGTGCTGCACACGGAATATAAGATTCAGATCATCAGGACACGCCGGGCGCTGATGGCGCAGACGGCAAGTGTGGAGATTGCGGCATTGCTGGACCGGTGGAAGGGCACTCCGGTCATGTATGTGGAAAATCTGGCGTTTGACCAGCATGACAGACCGGCGGATTATTGTGAAGAGTATTACGACGGACAGGGACATAAATTTGAATTTGATGTATACAATCGATAGGAGGAAAGGAATATGATCGGTATTATTGTAACAGGACATGGCGGGTTTGCAAGCGGACTGGAGAAAAATGTGAAAATGATTGCCGGCGATGGCGTAGAGCTGACAGCCATTGATTTTACGGAAGGGCTGGGGCTGGAAGAGCTGAAGGATCAGATCAAAGCGGCGGTGGACAAATATGCGGATTGTGACTGTACGCTTATTTTGTGCGATCTGGCAGGAGGCACCCCTTATAACAGTGCGGTAACGATCAGTGTTTCCAACCCGAAGGTACGTGTCATTTCCGGAACGAATGCGCCGCTTCTCCTTGATCTGGCGATGCGCAATGTGATGGAAGAAGGAGCGGAGGATGTGGACGCTCTGGCAGAGGAGATGATGACAAGCGGTCGTGACGGTATCAATAAATTTGTGCTTGATCTCGAAGATAATGGAGATGAGGATGGTGACGGCGACGGAATTTAAACAGGAGGAAGTGTAACATGATAATTCGATCTGTAATTTTTGACATGGATGGAGTATTGATCGACAGTGAGCCGGTCTATCAGGAGTGCATCTATCAGGGACTCTTGCCGCTTTATCCATGGGTAAAACGGGAGGACTTTTATCCGATGGCGGGAATGAATGGTACGGAAGATAAGCTCTTTCTCGCCAATCTCACGCACAGAGATGCGTCCGATCCCGATTTTTTAAAGCAGATCAATGATATATTTGGCAACTGTAAGGTGCACTATCCTGACATTATGCGTTCTCAGGTGCCGGAACTGCTCAGGACATTAAAAGAAATGGGGCTGAAGCTGGCGCTGGCCTCTTCCAGCAGCGGCGAGACAATCGAGCAGGTATTGCGCGAGTGCGGACTGAAGGAATACTTTGACGTTGTAGTCAGCGGTTATCAGTTCCGCGAAAGCAAGCCCAATCCGGAGATCTATTTCTGTACGATGGAGCAGCTGGGAAGTACCCCGGAAGAATGCCTGGTGATCGAAGACTCTGATTATGGAATTGAGGCGGGTACGGCGGCGGGAGCTACCGTGGCAGCGCTGCGCGACAGCCGGTTTCCCTTTGATCAGGGCAAGGCGCAACTGCATATTGATTCTCTGGATGAGATTCCGGCGCTCGTGCGCCGGGGCGCAAGGGAGATCAAAGCCGTATTCTTTGATATAGACGGGACATTGGCGGCCATAGGCAGTCACACAATTCCGGAGAGCACGAAGACGGCGCTGCGGCGTCTGAAAGCGCAGGGAATCTCGGTCGTCTTATCTACCGGGCGGCATGTAATGGAGACGGAACAGGAGAATCTTATCTCGGATCTCGTCTTTGACGGAGCGGTCTGGATGAACGGACAACTGTGTGAACTGGGCGGACAGGTGATCTGGGAAAACCATATTCCGGGGGCACAGCTGAAGGCACTGAAAGAATTTCTGGAGAGAAAAGGCCGAAGCTGCGTATTTCTGGAAAAAGATGAGATGTACTGCAATCTGATAGACGAGCGAATGCGCAAAGAGCAGGAGAAGATCGGTACGGCAGTGCCACCGGTGAAAGACCTGGACAGTATAAAAATAGAAGAACGGAAGGTGTATCAGGCGATTCCTTTTATTACGCAGCAGGAGGAAGCGGAGCTTTTGGAGGTGCTGCCAGGCTGTCGGATTACCCGCTGGGGTGAGGAAGTCGTGGATCTGATCGCCGGGGAGGCAGGCAAGGAACAGGGAATCCGTGCCATCTATACGGCGATGGGGATTACTGCCGATGAAGTCATGGCGTTCGGGGACGGAGAAAATGACATTTCGATGCTGGAACTGGCAGGGATTGGCGTTGCCATGGGCAATGCCATCGAGGAGGTAAAGGCGACAGCCGATTATGTGACGGACGACATTGAACAGGATGGCATATACAATGCGCTTGCGTATTTCGGGCTGTTATAGATTACAGAAGCGATACAGACAGGGAAGTAGAAATGGAAAGGGTAAAAAATGGAGAATAGAACAGAGAAACTTACGGCGGAAGAGCTGGCAAACATGATCGATCAGACGCTGCTGAAGCCTGAAGCGACAGAGGATGATCTGCGCGCTCATTGCAGGAAGGCTGCGGAATATCATTTCAAGACCGTGGCCATCAACAATGCCCCGGTGGTGCTCTGCAGGAAATTGCTGGAGGGTACTGGTGTGCTCTGCGATGCTGCGGTCAGTTTTCCGCTCGGACAGTGTACGATAGAGACAAAGGTATTTGAGACCCGTGATATTATTGACAAAGGCGCCGGGGAAGTCGATTATGTTGTCAACGTCTCGGCGGTCAGGAGTGGAAACTGGGACTATGTGGAAGAAGAGATGCGGCGCATTACCGAAGCCTGCCATGAGAAGGATATCCCTTGCAAAGTTATTTTTGAAAACTGCTATCTGACGGACGAGGAGAAGTGCCATCTGTGCGAGATCGCACTGCGGGTAAAGCCGGACTTTATCAAGACGTCCACCGGGTTTGGGACAGGTGGTGCCACGGTGGAGGATGTGCGTCTGATGAAAAAGTGTGTGGGCGACGCTATCAGAATCAAGGCGGCTGGAGGGATACGCACAGCGCAGCAGGCGCTCGCGATGATAGAGGCGGGCGCGGACCGTATTGGTACCAGTCAGGGTGTGGCCATCGTCGATGAGTACCGTAAAATGCTGGAAGAATAAAGAAGGCGCGCAGGAACTTTTACAATAAAAAAGCGGTGTATCGAGCCACTGTGATACACCGTTTATCCTGTCAGTCAGGAAATATATATGTATGTTATGAATTAAATGATATAAGGCTTTAATACGTCCAATACTTCTTCCACATCGTCTTCTGCGTGAATGTTCAGATCGATTGGTTTGGAAAGATCGAGACTGAAAATACCCATGATAGATTTTGCATCAATGACATAGCGGCCGGATACCAGATCAAAGTCATAGTCAAATCGTGTGATGTCGTTGACGAAAGACTTTACCTTATCAATGGAATTTAAAGAAATCTGTACTGTTTTCATTGGGATAACCTCCTTTTGAGCAATCTGTGGTTACTTTTATACTAATGGTAAACAACGGAAAAGTCAATAATAAAAGCATACAAAAAACAGAAAGGGAAGTTATGATAAAAGTAGCGCTGCACAATCTCGGATGTAAAGTAAATGCCTATGAAATGGATGTGATGAGGCAGATGTTATGTGAGAAGGGATATGAGATCGTCCCCTTCGATTCGCGGGCGGATATTTATCTGATCAATACATGCACAGTGACAAATATTGCGGACAGAAAGAGCCGTCAGATGCTTCACCGGGCTAAAAAGCAAAACCCGCAGGCGATAGTGATTGCCGTCGGATGCTATGTGCAGACCGGGAAAGAGACGATAGAAAAGGACGATTGTATTGACCTGGCGATCGGCAATAATAAGAAGAAAGAACTGATCCCGATTCTTGAAGAATATTTGCGCCAGCACAGGGAAGGCAGGCCGGATAAGACGCTGCATGAGACGACGATTTCCGATTTACGGAAACCGGTTCCGTATGAGGAAATGAAGCTGGAACACACGGCGGAGCATACGCGGGCTTATCTGAAAATACAGGATGGATGTAATCAGTTCTGTTCTTATTGTATCATTCCCTTTGCGAGAGGAAGAGTAAGAAGCCGCAGTGAGGAAGATATTGTATGTGAGGCGAAGGGGCTGGCGGAAGCGGGCTATCAGGAGATTGTGATCACAGGAATTCATATCAGCTCTTATGGGATGGATTTCATGAGCAGACAGGCGGTCAGCAATGATAGTGCGGACCGGGTTTACAGAGAGGAAGCTCTTCTTCATCTGATCGGGAGACTGCATGAGATCGGGGGACTGCGCCGGATCAGGCTCGGCTCGCTGGAGCCGCGGATCATAACACGGGGATTTGCAGAAGGACTGAAAGCCTTTCCGAAAGTATGTCCTCATTTTCATCTCTCTTTGCAGAGCGGGTGTGACGCTACGTTAAAAAGAATGAATAGGCATTATCTGGCCAGTGAATACTATGATAAAGTGCAGGTATTGCGGGAGGTATATAAAGATCCGGCGATCACAACCGATGTGATCGTAGGATTTCCGGGCGAGACGGAAGAAGAATTTCTGGAGACGAAGGCTTTTCTGGAGAAGATTGGCTTTTATGAGATGCATGTGTTTAAATATTCGAAGCGACAGGGTACGCGGGCTGCGCAGATGACAGATCAGGTTTCGGACACGATCAAAGCACAGCGCAGCGATGTGCTGCTGGATCTGGCACAGCGGCAGTCGCATACATACAGAGAACGGTTTTTGGGAAAAGAAATGGAGATCCTGTTTGAGGAATCCATAACGATAGACGGCAGAAACTATATGGTAGGGCATACCGGGGAGTATCTCAGGACGGCATTTGAGACAGAGGACGATTTGTCAAACCGGCTTGTGCGCAAACAGCTCTGCGGATTTTTAGACGGAAATACAGTTCTGGCACAGTGATTCTTGAATTTTTCAGATGAATAGAGTATACTATCCCATATAATGAGATAGTTTGCCAGTCGATAACGGCAGGAAAACAGATAGCAAACGAGGATGCGACAGGAAGAAAGAGGAAGTGACAGGAATGCAGGATTTAGGAAATACGCAATTTTTTAATGTGGAAATCGAACCGGAGAACGGGGTTAAGATCGTATTATCGACAGTATACGAAGCGTTGACTGAAAAGGGGTATAATCCTGTCAATCAGATCGTAGGGTACATCATGTCAGGGGATCCTACCTATATTACCAGTCATAAAAATGCCAGAAGCCTGATTATGAAAGTGGAACGGGACGAGCTGGTGGAAGAGATGCTGAAAGAATATATCAACGCGAATCATTGGAAGTAAATGCAGATGAGAATCATGGGATTGGACTACGGGGCTAAGACGGTAGGGGTCGCTGTCAGCGATCCTCTGCAGATTACGGCTCAGGGGATAGAGATTGTCCGGCGTCAGCGGGAAGATAAGCTGCGCCGGACTTTAGCGAGAATTGAAGAGCTGATTGTGGCGTATGAAGTCGACACGATCATACTTGGCTTTCCAAAAAATATGAACGATACGATAGGAGAACGGGCGGAAAAATCGCTCGCTTTTAAGGACAGGCTGGAGAGAAGGACTGGTCTGCCTGTCATTATGTGGGACGAGCGTCTGACGACGGTGGCCGCCAATCAGGCAATGATCGAGGCGGGTATCCGCAGAGAGCGCAGAAAAGAATATGTGGATGAGATCGCGGCCGTATTTATTTTACAGGGATATTTAGACCGTTGTAAATGTGCGGATACAGATAAACAGTAGGGAGAAGTCATTTGGAAAAAATCGTTTTTCGTCCGGAAGGAGAGGCGCCGGTAGCATTTTATGTACTGGAACAGACCACGATAGCCGGTAAAACATATATATTAGTTACAGATACAGAAGAAGGAGACGGAGATGCACTCATTCTGAGCGATGTGTCCGTACCGGAAGACCAGGAAAGTATATATGAGATAGTTACGGAAGAGACAGAACTTTCCGCTGTGGCGGAAGTGTTCGAGCGTATGTTGGAAGATGTGGAGTTGACAGAAGGAGATTTTGAATGAACAGATGAGATGAGGTGAAAGCTGCGTCTGCTTACAGCCGGGGAAGTCAGGCAGACCGGTCGCTTTTACAGGCATCAATTCTGGTGGCGCATCTGCGCATTGTCATTCGGAATCAGACTCTGCATGATGTTGGAAAAATTGTGGAGGTAAATTGATTGAAAAAAAATGTGAATAGTGGTTCCAGACTGAAAGTGATCCCACTTGGAGGTCTGGAACAGATCGGTATGAACATTACTGCTTTCGAATATGAAGACAGTATTGTTGTGGTAGACTGCGGTTTGTCTTTCCCTGATGACGATATGCTCGGAATCGACCTTGTGATTCCGGACATCACATATCTGAAAGAGAATCAGGATAAGGTGAAGGGCTTTATGATCACGCATGGGCATGAAGATCATATCGGCGCCCTCCCGTATGTGCTGAAAGAGCTGAATGTTCCCATCTATGCCACAAAGCTGACGATGGGGATCATCGAAAATAAGCTGAAAGAGCACAATCTTGTGAAAGGAACAAAACGCAAAGTTGTGAAATTCGGGCAGTCCATCAATTTGGGACAGCTGCGGATCGAGTATATTAAAACAAATCACAGTATTGTGGATGCAGCGGCTCTGGCAATTTATTCCCCGGCAGGAACCGTTATTCACACTGGTGATTTTAAAGTAGATTACACACCGGTATATGGAGACGCCATTGATCTGCAGAGATTTGCGGAGATCGGGAAAAAGGGAGTGCTCGCATTGATGTGCGACAGCACGAATGTAGAGCGGCCGGGGTTTACACAGTCTGAACGTACGCTTGGGCGGATCTTTGACACGATATTTTCAGAGCACAAAAATAAGCGGATCATTATTGCAACCTTTGCTTCCAATGTGGATAGGGTACAGCAGATCATTAATTCCGCCTATAAATTCGAGCGCAAAGTCGTTGTCGAAGGCAGAAGCATGGTCAATATTATTGAGATCGCTCAAAATCTGAACCGGATTAGCATACCGGAAAACACGCTGATCGACATCGAACAGCTGAAAAATTATCCGGATGAAAAGACGGTCATCATTACGACCGGAAGTCAGGGCGAGAGTATGGCTGCGCTCAGTCGCATGGCCGGCAGCGTGCATAAAAAGATTTCGATCAAGCCGGGCGATACCGTGATCTTTTCCTCGCATCCGATTCCGGGAAATGAGAAGGCGGTGACAAAGGTAATCAACGAGCTTTCCATGAAGGGTGCGGACGTTATCTTTCAGGACGCCCATGTATCGGGACATGCCTGTCAGGAGGAGATCAAGCTGATCTACACGCTTGTACAGCCGAAATACGCGGTTCCCATACATGGAGAATATAAACATCTGAAAGCGCAGGCCAAGCTGGCACAGGACCTTGGCATCGAGAAAGAAAATATCTTTATCCTGTCTTCCGGAGAGGTGCTGGAACTCAGCGCAGAAAAAGCGGAAGTAACAGGAAAGGTGCCGGTGGGAACAATATTGGTAGACGGTCTTGGTGTTGGCGATGTGGGAAATATCGTACTTCGCGACAGGCAGCATCTGGCGGAGGATGGTATTCTGATCGTTGTGCTGGCGCTGGACAGTGCGGGAAATCAGCTTGTGTCCGGTCCGGACATTGTATCGCGGGGATTCGTGTATGTGAGAGAATCCGATGAACTGATGGAAGAGGCCAGAAGCATAATTGAGGACGGTATCTTAAACTGTCTGGACAGAGGGATCAGCGACTGGGGCAAGATCAAGTCTGTCATTAAGGACTCTCTCAGTGATTTTGTATGGAAGAAGACAAAACGCCGGCCGATGATTCTGCCGATTATTATGGATATATAAGCAAGAGACGGAAGATGAGAGTATGAAAGATACGGAGAAGATCATACAGGAATTCATAGGCCGCCTGAAGCAGACGGAAGAGTATAAACTGTATGTGAAAAATCGTACCAGAGTACGGGAATATCCCGGACTTCAGGAAGAAATCAACGAATATCGCAGGAAAAATTATCTGTTACAAAAGTCGGATGACGAGGAATTGTTTGACCGGATCGACGAATTCGAAAGAGAGTATGAACAGCTGCGTGAGAATCCCGTGGTAGAGGAATATCTGCAGGCGGAACTTGCAGTGTGCAGGATGATTCAGGAAATCAATATGCAGATCGCAGACGCTATTGATCTGGATATTTATCTGGATCTGTAACCGGCGTGCGTGATACAAGGAGGAGACTATGAACGGAAAACAGATCGTAGGCGCCGTTGTGGGGACGGTGACGAAAGTAGTCGTGGCAGCAGTCGTGCTCATGTTTATTTACCGTTATTCGATTATGGCATATGACTATGGGTATCGGATATTCGGTGAGGAAGCGATGGAAGCAGAACCGGGGAGAACGATCAGTGTGGAGATTGCGGAGAGCGACAGCGTGGAGGACATCGGCCAGATGCTGGAGCAGAAAGGTCTGATCCGTGATGCGAAGCTCTTTGTCATTCAGGAGAAACTGTCCGGACTGGAAAATGGGCTGGGAATCGGTACGTTTGAACTGAACACTGCCATGACGGTGGACGAGATGTTGGAGGTCATGGCGGCTCCGGAAGAAGAGACTGCTTCGGAGGAGTGAAATGACGGAGAACGAAAGATTTGTAGCTTATATCAACTCTCTGGAGCAGGAAAATCCGCCATATTTGAATACGCTTGAATGTTATGCCAGGGAAACGGGGGTGCCAGTCATCCGCAGGCAGATGCAAAGCCTGCTTCGTGTCCTGGTCACTTTGAGCAGGCCGGCAAAGATTTTGGAGGTGGGGACTGCCATTGGGTTTTCTGCGCTTTTCATGAGCGAGTATGCGCCTGAAGGTTGTCACATCACGACGATTGAAAAATATGAGAAGAGAATCCCGCAGGCGAGGGAGAATTTTAAGAAAGCCGGGAAAGAGTCTGCGATTACCCTGCTGGAAGGGGACGCGGCAGACATTTTACCGGAGCTTTCCGGCGGTTATGACCTGATCTTTATGGATGCGGCGAAGGGACAGTATATTCATTTCCTGCCCGATGTGCTGCGTCTCCTGCGCACCGGCGGGCTCCTTGTCTCAGACAATGTACTGCAGGATGGGGAGATTATAGAGTCCCGGTTTGCGGTGACGAGACGTAACCGGACGATTCATGCGCGGATGAGAGAATATCTGTATGAATTGAAACATCACTGCGCGCTGGAGACCGTTATTCTGACACTGGGAGACGGAGCGGCGGTGAGTGTGAAGAAATGACATGGGAATATAATGAAAGATAAAAGTATGAAAAAACCGGAATTGTTAATGCCGGCCGGCAGCCTGGAAGTATTAAAAACATCTGTTATCTATGGCGCGGATGCGGTGTATATTGGCGGAGAGGCTTTTGGACTTCGGGCGAAAGCCAAAAACTTTTCTCCGGAGGAAATGGCGGCGGGAATTTCCTTTGCCCATGAGCATGGTGCGAAGGTGTATGTGACTGCCAATATCCTGGCACATAACGAGGATTTGAGGAGCGCGGCTGATTATTTTGAAGAATTAAAGGAGATCCGGCCGGACGCTCTGATTATCTCCGATCCGGGAATGTTTTTGCTTGCCAGGAAGATCTGTCCGGAGATTGAGATCCATATTTCCACACAGGCCAATAACACCAATTACCAGACCTTTCTGTTCTGGCATCAGCAGGGGGCGAAGCGGGTCGTATCGGCGAGAGAGCTTTCTCTGCAGGAGATCAGGGAGATCAGAGCGCATATACCGGACGAGCTGGAGATCGAGAGCTTTGTTCATGGGGCCATGTGCATCTCTTATTCCGGGAGGTGTCTGCTGAGCAATTATTTTACGGGACGGGATGCCAATCAGGGGGCGTGTACCCATCCGTGCCGCTGGAAATACGCAGTAGTGGAAGAGACGAGACCGGGGGAATATATGCCGGTCTACGAAAATGACCGGGGAACTTATATTTTCAATTCCAAAGATTTATGTATGATCGGACATTTGCCGGAGCTGATCGGCGCAGGGATCGACAGTCTGAAGATTGAGGGACGGATGAAGACGGCTTTGTATGCGGCTACGGTGGCGCGCGCCTATCGACGGGCGATCGATGATCTTTTTATCTCTGAGGAGGAATACCGTTCTCATCTGGACTGGTATCTGGAGGAAGCTGCTAAATGCACGCACCGCCATTTTACGACCGGTTTTTATTTCGGAAAACCGGATGAGAACACGCAGATCTATGATTCCAGCACTTATATCAATGAGTACACGTATCTGGGCACGGTTGAAAATGTGGACGACCGGGGCTATGCCATGATTCGCCAGCGCAATAAGTTCTGTACGGGAGAGCACATGGAGATTATGAAACCGGATGGCCGGAACATTCCGGTTACGGCGGCACATATCTTTGATGAGACCGGGATGGAAGTCGAGAGTGCGCCCCATCCGCAGCAGGTGTTGTATGTTGATCTGGCAGGGGAAGTGCAGAAGCATGATCTGCTGCGCAGAAAAGTGTCCGGATCATAGTCGGGAGGGGCGGTAATATGAAACTTAAAATTTGTACTTGCATTTTCCCGGATTATAAGGTATCTTATTAGAAGAAGTCAATGAGACCGTTACAGGGTGTCAGAGGGAAGAACAAGGGCGTTCCAACATGGAGTTGGAGCGTTTTTTTGTTCGACAAGGTGTGAGGAGGAAACGCATGGAAAAAATTTTGAATGTGGAAGAAGTTTTTGGTGAAAATGTATTTACGATGGGAAAAATGAAAGAGCGGCTTCCGAAAAGCGTCTATAAGGCGGTGAAAAAGGTTGTGGACCACGGCGGCGAGCTTTCTCTGGCAGATGCCGATGTGGTGGCAAAAGCTATGAAAGAGTGGGCTGTGGAAAGGGGAGCGACACACTATACCCATTGGTTCCAGCCGCTGACCGGTATCACGGCGGAAAAGCATGACTCTTTCGTGACGCAGGCAGATGAAGACGGCAGAATGCTGATGGAATTCTCAGGGAAAGAGCTGATCAAAGGAGAGCCGGACGCTTCTTCCTTTCCTTCCGGAGGATTGCGCGCCACTTTTGAAGCGAGGGGATATACGGCATGGGACATTACTTCTCCTGCTTTCCTGAAAAAATCGGGAGCAGGTGTTACGCTCTGCATCCCTACGGCGTTTTGCTCTTACACGGGCGAAGCGCTTGACAAAAAGACGCCGCTGCTTCGTTCCATGGAAGCGGTCAGCGGGCAGGCGCTGCGTATCGTGAGGTTGTTCGGGAATACGACGGCCACGAAGGTAGTGGCATCGGTGGGACCGGAACAGGAGTATTTTCTTGTCGATAAGGATAAATATTTACAGCGGAAAGATCTTATCTTTGCCGGACGGACACTTTTCGGGGCGCCGGCGCCCAAAGGGCAGGAGATGGAAGATCATTATTTCGGCGTCATCAGAGAACGTATCGGCGCTTATATGAAAGACCTGAACGAAGAGCTGTGGAAGCTGGGTGTCACTGCCAAGACACAACATAATGAAGTGGCGCCGGGGCAGCATGAACTGGCGACAATTTATGAGACAGCTAACATGGCGGTAGATCACAACCAGGTCGTCATGGAGGCGATGAAACGTGTGGCGATTCATCATGACCTTCGCTGTCTCCTCCATGAGAAACCGTTTGCCGGGGTAAACGGTTCCGGTAAACACAATAACTGGTCGCTCGGAACGGACGACGGTATGAATCTGCTGGAGCCGGGCGAGACACCGAATGAGAACATTCAGTTTCTCCTTGTACTGGCCTGCATCCTCAAAGCTGTCGATACTCATGCGGACCTGCTTCGGCAGAGCGCATCCGATGTGGGGAATGATCACAGACTGGGAGCGAATGAAGCGCCGCCGGCGATTATCTCCGTATTTTTGGGAGAACAGCTGGAAGATGTGGTGAGACAGCTTGTGGAAACCGGAGAGGCTGTCTCCTGTAAGGAGGGCGGCAAGCTGGAGACAGGGGTATCGACACTGCCTGATCTTGAAAAGGATGCCACAGACCGCAACAGAACATCACCGTTCGCTTTTACGGGCAACAAATTTGAGTTCCGTATGGTTGGCTCCGCCGATTCGATCGCGAGTCCCAATACAACGCTAAATGCGATCGTAGCCGAGGCGTTCTGCGAGGCTGCGGATGTGCTGGAGCAGGCGCAGGACCTTGAACGTGCGATCCACGATCTGATCAAACAATATCTGACAGAGCATCAGAGAATTATTTTTAATGGCAATGGTTATGCTGACGAATGGATCGCTGAGGCCAGGAAACGGGGACTTCCGAATATCAAATCGATGATCGAGGCGGTAGAAACGCTGACGACGGATAAAGCGGTCCGGCTGTTCGAAAAATTTGGTATTTTTACAAGAGCCGAACTGGAGTCCCGGGAAGAGATTCTCTATGAGACCTATGCAAAGACGATCAATATTGAGGCGTTGACGATGATCGACATGGCCTCCAAGCAAATATTGCCTGCAGTTGTCAGCTATACAAAGATATTGGCGGATACGGTGCTGGCAGTAAAAGCGGCCGGCGCAGACGCCTCGGTGCAGACGGAACTGCTGCAGGAGGCATCCGGTCTGCTCACAGAGGCCAAAAAAGCCTTGGAAACGCTAAAAGTGGCAGATGCAAAGGCAGCGTCGATGCACGAGGGCAAAGAACAGGCATTTTATTATAAGGATGTGGTCAAGGAAGCGATGGAAGCGCTGCGCAAGCCGGTAGATGCTCTGGAGATGATCGTAGACAAAGAGATCTGGCCGATCCCGTCCTATGGCGATCTGATGTTTGAGGTGTAAAAATATCTTATCTAACGTGGATACCCTCAGTGGATAAGGGGACACACGCCCTGAACCACTGAGGGTAAGCTGGAAAGGTACAGATAGTGCGCTGACTCTCTCCTGCCGGGGTGTGCCTGATGGGAGTGAGTTTTTGGCAAAAATATTTTAATAAAAATAAAAAAACCTCTTGCAAAATTGTCATAAATAGTGTACTATATCAAAGGTGGCTCGTGGGAATCGTTGCCATCAGCAATAATGGGCTATCGCCAAACGGTAAGGCAACGGACTCTGACTCCGTCATTTCAAGGTTCGAATCCTTGTAGCCCAGTAAAAACTCCGGTGAAGGTAATTCACCGGAGTTTTTTTCTGATACAGGGAATCAATCCTCTTCGTTATGTCCCTGCATGACACGGATATACTGGCTCGGTGTCATGCCTGTGCTTTTTTTGAAGATCTGGCTGAAATACTGGGGATTGTTTTCCAATCCGACCTGTCTGGCCACATTCTGGATCTTGTCCACTTCCGTATCGCTGAGCAGTTCCTTTGCTTTTTTGATGCGCACATCTGTCAGATAGCGGGAGAACTTCTGCCCGGTTTCTTTAAAAAATTTCTTGCTCAGATAATCCACATTCATGTAGAGGTAGTTTTCCGCGATCCATTTCAAAGAAAGATCGGAGGCGGAAATATTTTCTTCCACGTATTGCTGCACCTTTTTACTCAGAGCGCCGGTCGACCCGGATGAAGTGTATTCATCCACGAGCAGCTGCAGCTTTGGAATGAGAATGTTGCAGATCTGACCGCAGTCTTCCAGTTTGTCGATCTGCAGTAACAGCTCCGCCGCTGAGACGGCGGTAAAGGTAGGATGGCTGTGAACAAAGGTTATAATGACGGAGGAAGAAATTTGTTTCAGAAACTCCGCGTCCGTGATACTGCTCAAAAGATCGCACAGCAGGGAAAAGGATGCGGCCATCTTCTCCTGGCTGGGACCATGGATATGAGTGGTCAGTTCCAGCACATCCTGAAGTACATTTTTATAATTGTTGATCGTTATAAAGTTTGTACTGTTTGTGTAATAGACCGTATCGAATCTTCGCACCTTGCGGATGATTTCACACAAGGCCGACGAAAAACTGTCAAATGTCTTTCGCTCATAGACCATTTCCGTGGACTGAAATGGATAGCATAGATGGGAGATATAAGCGTCCAGAGGAGCGCAGTCGATGCCGGCGGAATTAAATAAAAAGATACAGGTATTTTTGACATACAGGGTATAGAGCGCGAGCCGCGGAAAATATTGATTGCGGAAGGCGGTGACATCCTGCACTGCCAGTGTCTTGTTTGTCTCCTCCAGAAAGTAAAGGTAGGCTACGTCGTAGGAAGGAGAGGGTGAGGCAAAGTAACGGCTTTTGTCTTCCAGCTCTCTCTCAAAATCCGCCGAGTTTGTATAAAAAGAGGCCAGACCGCTGTTGATCAGGTTGATGATCAGACTGTTCTGGAACTGTGTATTTAACAGTGAGGTTCCCTGAAAGTCAGGGGAAGTGGCACAGAGCGCATAGTAATCTTTGATCACTTCTTTCAGACAGTGGATGATCTGGTTTTCGTTGCACGGTTTTACGAGATAATGTCTGACTCCGAATTGCATGGCTTTCTGCGCGTATTCAAATTCGCTGTATGCGGACAGAATGATAAACTGTGTGTTTTTATTGAGAGCGTATATCTTTTCGATCAGATCAAGACCGGACAGAAGGGGCATTCTGATGTCAGTCAATACAATCTCCGGATACTCATCCAAAATCATATTGTAGGCTTCCATGCCGTTCTTCACGCAACCGATCAGATTCAGCCCAAGGCTTTTCCAGTCGATCAGATTGGCGATCGTTTCCCGTATGATTTTTTCATCATCAGCAATCAGTATTTTTAACATAAATTTCTCCTGGAATACGAATCTGGGCAACTGCGTGGTCGTCATCAAGATTGAACAGGAAGAGACCATAACCGTTACCATAAGTTAGCTGCAGACGCTGCTGAATATTTAAAAGGCCGATTCCGAAGCCTTTTGGCGACAGAGATTTGCTGGATAGTTTCTCAAAGAGATTGTCTTCAAACTGGGAGCCATTATTGATGATCTCTATGGAAATATCGTTTCCTGTTTCCTGACAGATAATACGGATCAGGCATTTCTCATCATTTGTCTCCATGCCATAATGAATGGCATTTTCCACCAATGGCTGAATGGTCAACTGAGGCAGTAACAAATTCAGAAACTTTTCCGGTATCTCTTCTTCGTATGACAACATGTCATCAAAACGAATCTTTTGTATTGTAATATAATTGTGTACGATTGATAATTCGTGCTGCAAGGTGACAAGGCGCTCCTGTGTGCTGATTGTGGAACGGAGCATGGAGCCGAGGGCCTCGACCATCTCGGAAATTTGGGGCTCATTAATGGCTTTTGCTCTCCAGTTGATGGACTCCAGCGTGTTGTAGAGAAAGTGTGGATTAATCTGGCTCTCCAGCGCCTTCAGTTTTGCATCTTTGGCAAGTATTTCATTGACATAATTTTCCTGGATCAGATGCCGCAGCCTTTGCGCCATATGGTCGAAACGATTATGGATAATACCGATCTCATCGGTTCGGCGGCTGTAATCATATCCGGTGTCGGGGATTTCTGATTCATTTTTTTCAAATTCATTGATTTTAAAGATCAGCCTCTGAAAATCTTTGGAGATCGAGGAGGCGATCGTCTTGCAGATCAATGAGAGCGCGACGGCGGCGATCAGAAGGATGACAATGGAAAGTATTTTGGAGACGAGAATCGTGCGGGCAATCGAATCGTAAGGGATCATACAGATATAATCCCAGGACATGGAATCGATAATACCGCCCACGCAGAAATACTTCTTATTATTAGTCTCTAAAATACAATAAGGGCCTTTAAACTGTTGTTTGATCTCAGCAGCGGAAGCGTCGCTCAATAATTTGGAATGATAGATGTCTTTGTCGCCCTGGTATAATATATAAGGTGTCGTATCGGTCAGCAGCACGGACTGCGTGGAGTTTTTGATCAGTTTATCCATGTCTACCGCGACGATGACAGTTCCCAGGGTGTTAAATTTCATCTGATTGACCTGTCGGCTGTCCCGGGCGAGAAAGAGGCCGTATTCATTACAGTAATCGGTGATCCAGCAGGGATAACCGGAGTTTTTTCCCGAAGCGTCAATGATGGATTCGACGATGTCATCAGGAAGGGAGGTGATCTGTGGCTCATAACTGCTTACCATAAACTTAGGGGTATACAGATTGATATAGTTCAGGCTGTTGTTGCGGTTCGTCTGATAATAGTCAAAGATCAGGACAGTGAGCATATTTTTTGAGTTGGCAATGCGGATCTCGTTGTCGGTGTTATGAGCGGCAATGAGATTTTTCTGTACCGTTTTGTTGGAGACAATGGTGCTTGCCATGGATTCAATATCAATCAGCCTTGATGAAATATCTGTCGCACTGTAGTTCAGAGAGCCGGCCAAAACCTGATACAGAAGATCATTGGCGGACGTCTGGACATAATTAATTGTAAACAGCGACACGAGGAACGTCGAAAAAATGGAAAGAAAAATCAGGGAAAGAATTTTCTTGCCCAGTGGAAGATTGGATATATTCTGAAAAAGAGTATGAAGCCTTCTGATCATTTTGCCTGACTGGTCTCCTTCTATATTTATGGATTTTGACCTTATTATATTGAGATTTATATATGAAAACAATAAATACAAAAAAGATGTCGGTTTTTAAAAAACAGAAGTCGGATATTATGATTTTCATAGAGTGGAGGAATTTATATAATGCAATCAGATACAAAAAATGTGAGTGAAAACGGCAAAGCGGATCAGAGAAAAAGATGTTTTATGAAGAGAAGAACAATAAGCGCTATTGTGTGCGCGGTCATGATCGGGTATCTGCTGACCGGCTGCAGTAACGGGCCTATAGCATCTCCGGAGAATGTGGAGGAAAGCAGCACGGACGAAAAGACGGCGAACCCCTCGGACTATAATGTGGTAATGGTAGTAAAACAGAGTGATTCCTGGTTTGACGATATGACATTTGGCGTGAATCAGCTGAAAAGGGATACGGGGCTGAATGTTTCAGTGCAGGTTCCTGAGAGGGGAGACGCGGCAAGCCAGATCTCGATCATGGAAGATTTGATTGCCTGGGGCCCGGATGCGATCTGTGTGGTACCCAATGACCCGATCGCCCTTCTTCCGACGATCAGGAAGGCGAGAGCGGCTGGAATCATCGTTGTTACTCATGAGGCTCCCGGAATTGCAGATAAAGTGGATCTGGATGTGGAGGCGTTTAACAATCAGGAATTTGGAGAGCTGTTCGGTGAAAGTCTGGCACAGGCCATGGGCGGAAAAGGGCAATATGCCGGCCTTGTGGGCGGACATGCAATGGATACGCATATGGAATGGTACAGAGCAGCTGTCGATTATATTACGCAGCAGTATCCGGAGATGGAATGTGTCACGGAGGAACCTTATGAAGATGGCAACAGCATCAGCGGCGCACATGACAGAACACTGGAGATTTTGACAGAGCACCCGGATATTGGAGGATTGTTTGACTGTTCTCTGCATGGCATCGGTATCTGTGAAGCTCTGGAAGAGAAAAACAGGGAAAAAGATGTGAAAGTGATCTCGCTGGCGCTTCCTTCTGCCTCTGCCGATTATCTGCGAAACGGCCTGATGCAGCATGGACAGGCATGGAGACCGGCAGATGCAGGTTATGCCACTTGCTATGCGGCTTATCTGCTCGCCTCCGGTCAGGGGATTGAGACGGGGACGGATCTGAAGATCACCGGATATACAAGCATTAATCTGCGGGGTAATATCGCCTACGGATATGCACCGCTGGAATTTACGGCGGAAAACATCGACAACTATAACTTTTAAAATGCCGGCGGAAATCTGAGAGAGGCAAATACAGATAAAAGCGATGAGAAAGAGGGGGTAACGGATGGATTACAAAGAGAGATATGAGAAACTGCTCGATGAGCACAGACAGGTTTTTGAAACAATGGATCAGGAAGGGATGAGACAGTTCGTCGAGACGATCAAACAATATGACCGTATTTTTCTGATCGGGGTCGGAAGAGAAGGGATGATGACAAGAGCTTTTGCCATGCGTCTGATGCATATGGGAAAAGAGATTCACTGGATCTGGGATGACACGACACCGGGTATCGGAAAAGGGGATCTGCTGATCGCAACCTTAGGAGACGGAAGGATCGGACATATCGATTATGTATGCCGCAGGGCGAAAGAGGCGGGCGCTTATATTTATGTTGTTACCGGTTCTCCCAGCGGAAGCACGGCGAAGGAAGTGGCTGATGCAGTCTTTTTTATACCGGCGGCCGTTTACAGAGGGACGGATGAAGTCGTACCGTCAGCGCAGCCGATGGGTAATCTTTTTGAGCAGAGCCTGCTGCTCAATCTGGACATTGTCGTAATGATGCTCGTCGACGAGATTCCTGAGCTGAGCTTTGAGAAGATGGCGGGACGGCACCGGAATATTGAGTGACAGGAAAGACCGGTCATCGATTTCCAGTAAAAATCGGTATAGATACGTTTACGTATTTATATAAATATGAATCCAAGGGAGGAAAAAAGAATGAAGAAGAAAATCTTGAGTGCATTACTCAGCGCAGCAATGGTAGCGACTCTTCTGGTCGGCTGCGGCAGCAGCGCGCCGGAACAGGCGGCGGCACCGGCGGCAGAAGAAGCAGCTCCGGCAGAGGAAGAGGCGGCTCCGGCTGAAGAGGCAGGAGAAGAAACGGCAGCTCCGGCAGCAGAGGGCGCAGGGGATGCAGAGTTTACGATTGCATTGTGCGCAAAGACAGAAGGTATCGCATGGTTTGACGATATGCGTACCGGTGTCGACGAATTCAACGCAGACCATGACGATGTGTATGCCTATGAGATCAATCCGGAAGGCAGTGACGCTGCAAAGCAGAACGCAATGCTGGAAGACCTGATCGCTCAGGGCGTTGATGCGATCTGCTGTGTACCGGTTGACGCACAGGCAGTTGCCGCAACACTTCAGAAAGCAAGAGATGCCGGAATCGTTGTCGTGACACATGAGGCATCCGATATTCTCGACAGCGTTGACTATGACCTGGAAGCGTTTGACAATGACTATTTCGGAACGCTGTATGGCCAGTATCTCGCAGAGGCAATGGGTGGTGAAGGCCAGTATTATGCGGCAGTAGGCGGCCTTGGCATGACAACACATATGCAGTGGTTCAACTCCATGGTAGCTTATCTGGAAGAGAATCATCCGGATATGGAACTTGTAAATCCCAACGGAACACCGGGCGAGGATGACAACAACGAGGCGACAGCATACGATCTTGCCGTACAGGCAATCGCAGCTTATCCGGAATTGAAAGGTCTTGTTGACTGTGCAGCTTCTTCCAACGGTATGGCACTTGCACTCGAGGAACAGGGACGTACGGACATCAAACTGGTCGGACTGGCAACACCTTCTCAGGGCGGCGCTTATATCAAGAGCGGCACACAGTACAGAGGACTTTGCTGGAGACCGGCAGACGCAGGCTATACTGCATGTGAGATCGCTTATAAGATCCTCAAAGGAGAAGAGATCACAGAGAGCACTTCCTTCACCAAAGAAGGTTATGACAAGATCACAATCGAAGGCAACCTGATCAGCGGTAACGCTCCGCTTGTCTTCACACCGGAAAACGTTGACGATTATCCGTTCTAAGGAAAATTTAAGGAAACTACATATCGTATCTTGAGGTTGTGCAGGTGGCAGACACCTGCACAACTTTTAAAACTATCCACAAGGGGCAGCATCTTATGACGAATGCAAAGAATATTGTTGTAGCAGAACATATCTGTAAAAGCTATGTGGGAGTACAGGCCCTTGACGATGTCAGTATTACGATCAAAGAGGGGGAGATCAAATGTCTGGCCGGTGAAAATGGCTGCGGGAAATCTACTTTCGTAAAGATCATTGCCGGTGTCGAGAACTGTACTTCCGGTTCTATTGAGATTAATGGAAAGAACCTCACAAAACATACGGCGATGGACGCCATCAATGAAGGGATTCAGGTTATCTTTCAGGATCTGTGTCTGTTTGACGCCATGAGCGTGGCCGATAACATTGCCATGAACAAGCTGATCAAAGAGGGGAAACCATTAACAAACAAAAAGGAAATAGAAAAGATCGCGCAGGACGCATTGAATCTGATTGGCGTCACATTACCGCTCGACGTACAGGTTAAGGAGTTATCAATCGCAAACAGGCAGATTATAGCGATCTGCAGGGCACTTGCACTGGATGCGAGACTGTTGTTTATGGATGAGCCGACGACGGCATTGACAAAAAATGAAGTCGACGCACTTCTGGACATTGTCCTCGGACTGAAAAAGAGGAACATTGCTGTCGTATTCATCAGCCATAAACTGGACGAAGTCATGCGGATCGCAGACAGCATCACCGTCATACGCGATGGTCATAAGATCGGCGATTTTGCGGCGGATGAGATGGACTCCAGAAAGCTGGCTTATCATATGACAGGGCGTCAGGTCGACTATCAGAAATATGAGCGGAAATGCTCGGAAAATCAGAATATTTTAGAGGTAAAAGATCTCTGTAAAAAAGGCAATTATGAGAATATTAATTTCTCCGTGAGAAAAGGGGATATTCTCGGCATTACCGGACTGCTTGGCGCAGGGCGCACGGAGCTTGCACTTTCTGTATTTGGCATGAATAAACCGGACAGTGGTGAGATATGGTTCGAGGGGGAGAGAGTGACCATCGCCAGTCCGCAGGATGCCATCGACCTGGGTATCGGTCTGGTGCCGGAGGAGCGGGACACGCAGGGATTGTTTTCAAAAAAGAGTGTAAATGAAAATGTTGCAGCGGCAATCCTGAAGAGACTGAAAGGATTTATGGGCAATATCGATTCCCGCGGCTCCAGAAAACTGGCCAAAGAGTCGATCGATCAGTTCCGGATCAAGGTCTACAATGAGGATACAATTATCAATACATTATCCGGCGGAAACCGTCAGAAAGCGCTGATTGCCAGATGGGCGGCCTCTCACCCGAAACTGTTTATTCTCGACACGCCTACGGTGGGAATTGACATCGGCTCCAAAGCGGAGATCTATGAATATATTCAGCAGTTTGCAGCAGACGGAATCGGTGTCATTATCATTTCGGATGAAGTGGAAGAGATCGTGAGCAACTGTAACCGGGTGATCGTTATGTTTAACGGTGGCATCGTAAAAGAATATTCGGAAGAAGAAATGAAAGTGCCGAATATCAAGCAGCAGATCAATGAGCTGGTGGAGTCCGGAAAGATCACTGCAGAGAAAGGGGTGGAATCATGATGATATGGAAAAAAATTGATAAGACCCAGCGATTTCTGATCGCCATCATCGTCGTATACAGTATCGTAGTGGCGATGAAAAATACACAGTTCATGACGTTGACGACACTCTTTAATCTGGTGAGATCGTCCGCAGGCACAACGATTCTTGCGATGGGTGTTCTGGTCATTATGATCTCAGGCGGTATTGATGTATCATTCCCGGCGGTGGCGATCTTTGGCGGCTACACTTCCCTGCGCATTTGCATGGCATACGGGATCGAAAGCCTGTTTGCCGCATTTGCGATCTCGATCGTAATCGGGATTCTTCTTGGCCTTTTGAACGCACTGCTGATCAATATTCTGAAACTGGAGCCGTTTATTATTACGCTCTCTACTGCAAGCGTCTACTTTGGACTGATGACAATCCTTGTAGGTACGAAAAACGTGGGCGCCAGTGACTTACCGGCACAGTTTAAAATGCTCAGTTCAGCGAAACTGATCACGACGACGAATGCATATGGGGGGACGATCGGTCTGTCGGTGTTTATCATTCCTGTTGTTCTCTGCGTCGTCGCGACCTGGTTTCTCTTGAACAAATGCCTGATCGGAAAAGGTATCTTCGCCATGGGCTGTAACAATGAGGCGGCGAGAAGGGCCGGCTTCAACGTCAATCTTCTGCGATTTTTCATTTATGGCTATTCGGGTTTCCTGGCCGGTATCATGGGCGTTATCTACATTGCAGGCACAAATTCCGTCAACCCGGTCTCTCTCGTGGGAACGGAGATGTCGGTCATTGCCTGTGTCGTGATCGGAGGCGCGGCGCCTCAGGGCGGCTATGGGAAGATCTTTGGCACGATCCTCGGTGTGATCTTGTATTATCTGTTTAACCAGACGCTGATCTATCTGGGCCTCTCGGCTTCCTGGCAGGACTTCTTTATGGGTATCGTTCTTTTGTTCAGTATTATCACGACCTCTTATCAGAGACGTCTGAAAGACAGAAAGAACTTTATCTATACGGAATAAGAAGGAGGAGGCGCAATGAAAAAAATAAAAGAGTCTCTCAGCAGAGACATCTCAATGGTAATCTTATTTGGATTTTTCTTGGCAGTCTGTCTGTTGATGATCGTCAGTTTCGGTACGAGCATGTTTAACGGAACGACGCTTGCCAGTATGGGCTTCCAGTTATCGGAAGTGGCGGTGCTTGCCTTTGGTATGGCGTTATGTATGCTGCTTGGAGGCATTGATCTTTCCATCGTGGCGATCGCCAATCTCTCCAGTCTGGTGACTGCGATGGTTCTGACCGGAAAATTTTTCGACATCGAAAAGACCGGGAGCTTTGTCACGATCCTGGCGGCTGTCATCGTGGCGATCACGATCAGCATTGTGTGCGGTTTTCTGAATGGTGTCATCATCTCCAAATTTTCCGTGTCACCGATCGTGGCGACGCTGTCCACGATGACGTTTTACACCGGGATCGCGATGGGGATCACCGGGGGCAACAGTATCGGTGGTTATCCGGCCGCGTTCACGAAATTCGGCAGCAGTAAGCTGGCGGGTATCCCACTTGTATTTATCGTGGCAGTGATTGTGTTTGTCATTCTGATCCTTGCACTGGATCATACGAAACTGGGACATGAGATCCACTATATCGGAGAAAATCATACGGCATCCCGGTTTACCGGTATCGATAATGAGAAAGTAATCATGAAGGTATACACCCTTTCCGGTCTGATGGCAGGCATTGCCTCCCTGATTATCATGGCCAGATCGGATTCTGCCCGCTGCGGGTATGGGGATACCTATCAGTTGCAGGTCATTATGATCTCAGTGCTGGGCGGTATCAGTCCGTCGGGCGGTAAGGGCCGTCTCTACGGCGTGTTTATTGCAACATTCTGTATGCAGCTCATGCAGACGGCGTTTACCCTGTGGCAGTTCTCTCCTTATTCCAAAAAGCTCATCTGGGGCATGATGCTCCTCGTGATCATGCTGATCAATATGGTGCAGGAGCGTGTGACACAGAAAGCGAAGATCCGGGAGATGACAGCAAAGCGTGCGAGTGAATGACAAGTCAGATGGTATGAAAAAAGACAGGTGATTGCAAAACAACAGATCGGATGAAATTTCACAAAATTCGTAAAGTCGTGCAGAATCATTTCCTTTCTGCAAAAGCCTCGAAAGTCAGACACGCCGGACATTCCGACGAGCCTGTTACTGCAAAAAACATGTTCCGCAAAGGCGTCCATGTTTTTTCAGTCTCCTCTCCATGGCGGTCAAATGCCCTTCTCAGCTTTCACAGAAGGAAATGATCTGGCCGATATGAATTGCATTTTGTGAAATTTCTTAAATACTTATGTTTTGCAATCACCCGGTAAAAACATTCGGAAGGGAGTAATCATATATGCAGAGAATTTTAAATGATCCGGACAATATTGTAGAAGAAATGCTGGAAGGATTTCTGAAGGCGCATCCTGATCTTGTGGAAGCGACGGAAAATCCGCGGGCGATAAAGTCTGTGTTTCCGACGGCCGGCCGCGTGGCGGTTGTCACAGGCGGAGGCTCGGGACATAAACCGGCGTTTATCGGGTTTTGTGGGGAGAACCTGTGCGACGGCATTGCAGTTGGGGAGATCTGTTCGTCTCCCACGGCCAAAGCGTTTCTGGATACGTTCACGGCGGTCGATGGCGGCAAGGGTGTTGCCTGCCTGTACGGAAATTATTCCGGTGACAACATGAATGTAAAAATGGCCGTAAAGATGGCGAAGAAGCAGGGTCTGACTGTAAAGACGGTTGTCTGCAACGATGATGTGGCGAGCGCGCCATTTACAGAGAGAGACAAAAGGCGGGGGATTGCCGGCGAGGTTGTCATGTATAAATGCGGCGGTGCGATGGCAGCCACCGGTGCGGATCTCGACGAGGTAATCCGCGTGGCGCAGAAGTCGGTAGACTGGACGAGAAGTGCAGGCATCGGTCTGACACCGTGCACGCTGCCGGCAGTCGGTCATCCGAACTTTGAGATCAAGGACGGGACGATGGAAGTGGGCGTAGGCCCCCATGGAGAACCAGGTATGGAAGTACGGCCTCTGGAGACAGCAGCAGGTATGGCGAAGATTATGACAGATGTGGTTCTGGGCGACTTCGAGAACGATATGCCGGTGAAAGCAGGGGACGAGATCTGCGTTCTGATCAACGGTATGGGCGCAACTCCGCTGAATGAACTGTATGTTCTTTATAATGAAGTTGTCAAACTTATGGAAGCAAAGGGGATCAAAGTTTATAAATCTTATGTGGGCAATTATCTCACGTCCATGGATATGATGGGCGCTTCTCTGACCGTGACAAAACTGGATGGGGAATTGAAACAGATGTTTGACACACCGGTATATTCCATGGGACTGCGGCAGAGATAGGAGGAGCGCGATGAAAGAGACATTTTTCAATGCGGACGGCAAAAGCGTTTTGCTGAAAATGGTAAGGGGGATTCAGGAGAATAAAGATTTCCTCGGAGAAGTGGACGGACTGATCGGGGACGGCGATCATGGCATGAACATGAACAAGGGATTTTCCGTGTTTGAGGAACGGTTTGCCGGACAGGAGTTTTCTTTTTCGGAAGGGTTAAATGAGCTTGGCATGATCCTGATGAATGAGATCGGCGGTTCCATGGGACCGATCTACGGGACGATTCTCACCGATATGGGCGATGCGGCGGATGAGAGCGGCAAAGAAGAGATCGGACTTGCGGATCTGGCGGAGTATCTGAATGCGGGTCTGGAAGGTCTGCTGGAGATTGTGGATGCGCGTGTGGGCGATAAAACACTTGTCGATACACTTGCCCCGGCTGTGGAATCACTGAAAAAGGATGCGGAAGCCGGAACGGATTTTGCACAGGCGCTGGAACATATGAAAGCGGCAGCGCTTGCGGGAAGAGACTCGACCAAAGAGCTGGCGGCGAAGTACGGACGCTCGAGCCGCCTGGGAGAGCGTTCCAGAGGCGTGCTTGATGCAGGTTCCTGCTCCTGCTATATTATATTAGAAGCGATGGCAGAGGGGATCGGGGAACTGCTGGGAGCGTGAGGAAAAGAGTTTAAAAATAAAAAGGAGAGAATGCCATTCCGGGAAAGAATGTCACTCTTTCCTTTTTTTCATGGTCGTGCTACAATAAGAAACAGTTTAACGAGGCAGGGACATGCAGGAGGAGATGTCATGTATACGTTTAGCGGCAGAGTGCGTTACAGTGAGACAGACAGCGAGGAGCGTCTGACGCTTCCGGCGATCACGGATTATTTTCAGGATTGCGGCACGTTTCAGTCGGAAGAGCTCGGACTGGGGGTAAGGTATCTGCAGGAAAGTCATATGGCGTGGATGCTGATGGCATGGCAGATCGTTGTGGAGGAATATCCCCGTCTTGGGGAAGAAATCATAACGGGAACGTTTCCGTACGGCTTTAAAGGGTTTATGGGCTACCGCAATTACGTGATGGACAGAGCGGATGGAAAGCGGATGGCATATGCCAATGCGATCTGGACGCTTCTGGATACGAACACAATGAAACCGGTAAAGGCCACGCAGGAGATGATTGAGAAATATGTGTTGTCCGAAAAACTCCCGATGGATTATGCGCCAAGGAAGATAGAAGGGGCGGTGTCCGGGAGCTGGGAGGAGAGTTTCCGGGTGACAAGACAGCATCTCGACAGCAATCATCATGTCAACAATGCGCAGTATGTGAAGATGGCTTCCCAATATGTGCCGGAGGAGGCAAGGATTCGGCAGATGCGTGCGGAGTATAAAAAGCAGGCACATCTCGGGGACCTGGTGCTTCCCAGGGTGTCAGAGACAAACGGCCTGTATGTGATCGCTCTGTGCGGCGAGCAGAAGGAACCGTTTGCGGTGGTGGAGTTTACATGTGAATAAAATTTGAATCAGTACGGAAAGGACGGACAGACAATTATGTTGCGGTTAGGAGAAAGACAGACGCTCGTCGTCGTAAAAAAGGTAGCATTTGGCGTATATCTGGCGGAGAACAGGGATCAAGCGGAACAGGAGAAGGTACTGCTTCCGGGAAAACAGGTGCCGGAGGGAACGGAGACAGGAGATGAGATTGCAGTATTTCTCTACAAAGATTCGAAGGACAGGATGATCGCAACAGTGAGAATGCCGGAGATCGCGCTGCATGAGGTCGGACTTCTCAGGGTGGCGCAGGTGGGCAAGATCGGCGCATTTCTGGACTGGGGCCTTGAGAAAGATCTGCTCTTACCGTTTCGGGAGCAGACGGACCGGGTGAAAGAGGGGCAGACCGTGCTTGTGGCGCTGTATATTGATAAGAGCAGCCGTCTGTGCGCGACAATGAACGTATATGAATATCTGCAAACAGACAGCTCCTATGCGAAGGATGACCGGGTAGAGGGCACGGTATATCAGATCAGCAGGGAATTTGGCGCTTTTGTGGCGGTAGACAACAGGTACTCTGCGCTGATTCCCAAGAGAGAACTGTATGGGGATGTCCGAATCGGGGATCGTGTCAGTGCCAGGGTCACGGGTGTGAAAGAAGACGGGAAGCTGGATCTGAGCCTGCGGGAAAAGGCGTACCTGCAGATTGGCACAGATGCCGGGAAAGTCATGCAGGTCATCGACAGTTATGACGGTGCGCTTCCCTTTAATGACAAGGCAAGTCCCGAAGTGATACGCAGGGAGATGCAGATGAGTAAAAACGAGTTTAAACGGGCAGTCGGGCATCTTTTAAAAGAGGGAAAAGTCAGAATCACGGAGTCGTCAATTATAAAAATTCTGTGACGGGAAAATGAAAAATAAATATTAGACTTGCATTTTTTTCAAATTTATGTATAATCTGGAATAGAAAGAAAGGAGATGATAACATGAAAGTACAGAATATTAAAGACATTGATAAGTTCTTTAAAGTAATCGATAGCTGTGCGGGCCGTGTAGAGCTGGTCACAGGAGAAGGAGACAGACTGAACCTGAAATCGAAGTTGTCCCAGTATGTTTCCATGGCCAATATTTTTTCTGACGGAACGATCTCAGAGCTGGAAATTCTTGCTTATGAACCGGATGATATTACAAAACTGGTAAACTTTATGATGGAAAGCTAGGCGTAAAGAATGAACAGCAAAAAAGTAAATTGGTTCTTTTTAACAACCATTCTACTGCATATTTTTATTGTAGTATTAATGGTTGTTTTTCGTTATGTATTTACGATGGGTATCATTACGAATTTTATTGTCAGCAGCGCGATCATTGTCGTTCCCGCGTTTACCGTTCTCGGACTTTCCGGTGACGGCTGGAGAGAGACGATCGGGTTTCATCGGATCAAATGGTCGACGGCGGCAATGATTGTCCTGTTTACGTTTCTGACAATGCCGCTTACGACACTGATCAACGCATTTTCCATGTTTTTTGTGGAAAACACGGTGGCGGAGATGAGTGGGCAGGTGCTGGAGATCCCCTTTCTCGTGTCATTCTTTTTTGTTGGGATCAGTGCGCCGGTATGCGAAGAGATCGTGTTCCGGGGGATTGTGTACAAAGGTTATCGGCGATCGGGGACGGTCGTACAGGCAGCCGTCTTTTCTGCACTGCTTTTCGCGTTGGGGCATATGAATTTTAATCAGGCGGCGTACGCTTTTGTAATTGGCGTTATGCTTGTACTGCTCGTGGAAGTGACAGGCAGTATCTGGGCTTCGATCATATATCATGTCATATTTAACGGGTACAGTGTGTGCCTGATGTATCTGGCAGATCATCTGATGCAGGAGGCGCTTGTGAGCGAACCGCTGCAGGGGCAGGCGTATATGGATTCCATGATTTACAGCATTGGGGTTTCTGTGGTACTCGCGGCCGGTGCGACCGCGATCGCAGTGTGTGTGCTCATAGGGATCGCCAAAAATGAGAATCGGCTGCCACGGCTGAGGCAGATCTGGACTTTGCGCCGCGATAAAAAAGGTAAGATGATTACGATTCCTTTTGTGATAGCGACGCTGCTGAGCATTGCCTTTATGGTGGCAGATGCGGTTTTATTATAGAATGATGAAGTAGGAAGATGAGAGAAATAAATATTTTGGGATTGCGCCTGCGGGACTATACATTGCGTGAAAAAATGAGGCTTGTGGACGCATATCTGAGAAGTGGTAAATTGAATACGATCGTCTATGTCTCTGCGCAGATACTGATGAACGCGCAGCAGGACTTGGAGCAGAGGCAATGGCTGGAGAATATAAATATAGTAGTGTATTGTGATGCGGCGATCGCCCGCGCAGCAGGCGTCACGACACGCAAATATTTAAAAGAAATAGAGAACAACATTTTTTTGAAAGAACTTTTGCGCAAGCTCGCCTGCGAAGGGCGCACGCTCTATCTCCTTTCTGATTCGGTAGACAATATGAGAGTGCTGGAGTCGGAACTGGGGAGATTCCAGAGGACGGCGGATATCGTTGGTACTCGTATTTTCGAGGAGGAAGAGGAAGAAAGCGGCGCAGATGCGGTGATCAATGACATTAATGACAAGGCACCGGGAGCAGTATTGTCATTACTTGCTTATCCGAGACAGGAAGCGTTTCTTTATTATAATCGGGACAAGATCAATGCGGACATTTGGGTCGGACTGCACAAGGGAGATCTGGTTCTGGGAGGAGAAGAGAAGGCAGCGGCGGCCCTTTTCCGGAAATTGCAGAGAAAGGTTTTTCAGAGAAAAATACATCAATATGAGAGTCAGGAGAAGACGGAGTCTTAGATTTCCGTCTTTTTTCAACATTCCCCCTTTATGCCAATTCTATTTTTTCATTGTGCAGGTTGCTGATAATATAAAAAACGGGAAAAAAAGTAAAAAGTGTAATATCGCATAAAATAAGTAAGATTTCCTGTAGATTTATTTGGTAAACTATATTAAAATGGAGAAAGGGCACGGCAGGAAAAAATAATTTTCAATATATATGTTGTACATTTTGCATAGGAAAAAGAGAAGGGGTGGATGCGATGATTTCAAATCAGATCTTACAAAACACAATCGAAGGGCTGAAAGCGATTTCCCGTGTAGAATTTAGCGTGATCGACACCGATGGAAAGGTGGCTGCTACGACGACCGACAATATGAGCGAGCTTGAGGCGCCAGCGCTGGAATTCGTCAAGTCTCCGGCTGACAGCCAGGAAGTACAGGGCTGCCAGTTTTTTAAAATTTACGACGAGCAGCAATTAGAATATATTCTTGTCGCGGGCGGAGCCGGGGAAGATCTGTATATGGTAGGGAAGATGGTGGCTTTCCAGATCCAGAACCTTCTGACTGCCTATAAAGAACGTTTTGATAAAGACAATTTTATCAAAAATCTTCTATTGGATAATTTTCTGCTGGTGGATATTTACAGTCGTTCCAAGAAGCTGCACATTGCCGCCGATGTAAGGCGTGTCGTGATCGTTGTGGAGGCAGAGAATGTAAAAGACAGCAATGTACTGGAGATAATCAGAAATCTCAAAGGAAATGCGGGAAAAGATTTTGTGACTGCGGTAGATGAAAACAACGCGATCGTCGTCAAAGAGCTGGGAGACGGGGAAGGGAATGCCGAGATCGACAGAGAGGCCTCGGAGATTGCAGCCTGTCTGGAAAAAGAAGGTATTGGCAATGTACATATCGCTTATGGTACTATTATAGGAGAGATCAAAGAAGTGAGCCGTTCCTACAAGGAAGCGAAAATGGCTCTGGATGTGGGAAAGATCTTTTTCAGTGAGAGAAATATTATCGCATACAGTGAGCTTGGCATCGGACGGCTGATCTATCAGCTTCCGATTCCGCTCTGCAAAATGTTTATCAAAGAAATCTTCGACGGCAAAAATCCCGATGATTTTGACGAAGAGACGTTGACAACGATCAATAAGTTTTTTGAAAACAGTCTCAATGTGTCTGAGACTTCCAGGCAGTTGTTTATTCACAGAAACACACTCGTATATCGGCTGGATAAGCTGCAGAAAAGTACCGGACTGGATCTGCGTGTCTTTGAGGATGCCATTACCTTTAAGATCGCGCTTATGGTCGTAAAATATATGAAGTACATGGAAACATTTGATTATTAAACAGGAAAAAGAGATACAGGCAGAGGTGAACAAATTGGCAGGAAAGAGAAGAGCCAAAAGAAGTACGGCGGAGGCGAGAGATATTATCGTGCTGGACAATGTGAGCAAATCCTATTCCACGGGAGCGCCTGCATTGAACGGTGTCAGTATCAGAATCCGCAAGGGTGAATTTGTTTTTTTCGTGGGAGACAGCGGCTCGGGCAAGTCTACCCTGATCAAATTATTGCTGCGGGAACTGACTCCTACGTCCGGCGGCGTATGGGTGAACGGCGAGGATGTCGTTCGTCTGCGTCATCGCAAAATACCGAAGTTCCGGCGTAATCTTGGCATCGTGTTTCAGGATTTCCGTCTTTTGAAGGACCGGAACGTATATGAGAACGTTGCTTTTGCACAGCGTATCATCCAGGTGCCAACGAGAGAAATCAAGAAAAATGTACCGGCGATCCTGTCGATCGTAGGACTTGCCGGGAAGTATAAGGCCAAACCAAAGCAGCTTTCCGGCGGAGAACAGCAGCGGGTGGCGCTGGCGAGGGCGCTGATCAATAAGCCGTCTATTTTGCTGGCAGACGAGCCGACAGGTAATCTGGACCCCAAGAACTCGTGGGAAATCATGAAGCTGCTGGAAGAGATCAATGAAACGGGAACGACAGTACTTGTCGTCACCCACAACAGAGAGATCGTAAATGCCATGAAGAAAAGAGTCGTTACGATGAAAAAGGGAGTCATCGTCAGCGATGAGGAAAAAGGCGGTTATATCGATGAGGATTAGTACACTTTTTTATACGATAAGACAGGGATTTATCAACATTATAAGAAACAAATGGTTCTCGCTCGCATCGGTTGCAACCATATCCGCCTGTCTGTTTCTGCTCGGCATTTTTTATGCCATTTTGACGAACTTTCAGCACATCGTAAAAACTGCGGAGGAAGGAGTTTCCGTCACCGTATTTTTTGACGAAGGGCTTGAGGATGCGCGGATCAGAGAAATCGGGGAGATGATTCAAAAGCGTGTGGAAGTCAGAGAAGTGAAGTTCAAATCCGCAGAGGAAGTGTGGGAAGAATTTAAAGTGGAATATCTGGGAGAGTATTCTGAGGGCTTTACGGAAAATCCTCTGGCTGATTCTGCGAATTACGAAATTTATCTGAGCGATGTGTCGATGCAGAGCGCGCTTGTCACATATCTGGAGTCTATTGATGGTGTGCGGCTTGTCAATAAATCGGAGATCACAGCGAACGCGCTGAGCGGCATCAATATACTGATCGGTTATGTCTCTATCGGCATTATCTTTATCTTACTGGCGGTGTCGATCTTCCTCATCAGCAACACGGTTATGATCGGGATCTCTGTCAGAAAAGAAGAGATCAATATTATGAAATATATTGGCGCTACCGATTTTTTTGTCAGATCTCCTTTTGTCATTGAAGGAATTCTGATCGGGCTGCTTGGGTCGATCGTTCCGCTCGTATCGATCTACTATATTTATACGAATGTGATTGTGTATATCGGTGAAAGATTCCAGATCCTGTCCGGTCTGCTGAATTTCCTGCCGGTGGAGACAATTTATTCGACGCTGATGCCGGTCTCTGTTGGTATCGGTGTCGGTATCGGTTTTTTTGGCAGTATTGTGACGGTGAGAAAACATTTAAAGGTGTAGGATTGGGATACGATGGAGAGCAGCATGGGAAAGAGGCAGAGAAAAATTGCAGTATTGTTTATTGTTTTTCTGCTGGCAGGAATGGTCTGGCCTGCCTCAGTCAGCTCTGCGGATGATAAGGATAAAATAGAGAACAGCATCAAGGAAAAGCAGTCTGCCATCGGAGAAGCGGAGAAACAGAAAGCGGCCCTCCAATCGGGACTGACAGATGTAAAGAAATTGGTGGCGGAACTGGAAAACTCACAGAAAAATCTTGAGGATTATGTGGCGAAACTTGATGCCAACCTGGAAGAGATAGAGAAAAAGATCACGGAGCTGAAGGAGCTGATCACCGAGAAAGAGCAGGAGATCGAGACGACAGAGGCGGCTTTGGAAGAGGCTGTGGCCGTGGAGGAAGAACAGTATGCCGCAATGAAACAGAGAGTGAAATTCATGTATGAGCAGGGACAGGAATTTTACCTGGATCTGCTTTTTACATCGGGCAGCCTGGGCGACATGATGACTCGTACGGAGTATATCGAAAAAATCATGGCGTATGACAGAAAGAAGCTGCAGGAATATCAGGAGACAAAGCGGAAGGTCGCAGAATTTAAGGAAGAACTGGAAGCGGAAAAGATTGTTTTGGATGCGGCCAAAGAAGCGGTGGAGGAAGAGCAGGAGGCGGTCAATGCCCTGATCGTCTCAAAAGAGAAAGAGATCAAGGCTTACGAGGCGGACATTAACAATAAATCGCAGGTCGTAAAAGAATATGAGGCGGAGATTGCCGCACAGAATGCCACGATCGCTGCGTTGGAACAAGCGGTGGCTGCGGACAGGAAAAGGCTGGAGGAAGCCAACAGACCGAAGTATGACGGTGGAAAGTTTAAATGGCCGGCGCCTTCTTATAAAAGAATCTCGGATGATTACGGGAACCGAATTCATCCGACGCTGGGGGTACAGCAGTTCCATAACGGGGTGGATATGGCAGCGCCGAGCGGCTCCCCGATTCTGGCGGCTTATGATGGGGAAGTGGTGGCTGCAGATTACAATGGCAGTATGGGTAATTATGTGATGATCGATCACGGGGACGAGCTGTATACGATCTATATGCACGCTTCTGCTCTGTATGTGTCTAAAGGGGCACATGTTTCCAAGGGGGATCAGATCGCAGCCGTCGGCTCGACCGGCCGCTCCACAGGCCCGCATCTGCATTTCAGCGTGCGATTAAATGGCAGTTACGTAAGTCCGTGGAATTATCTGTCATCATAGAGAATAAAATCATGTTAGAGGAAACGGCGGGAATGGTACAAAATGTCTGAGAAAAGAAAATTTATTAACGGACTGATCACGGGGTTATTTCTTTCGGTCATTATCATGGGAGCCACGTATGCGGGCCGGGAAGCGGTAGAAGTGTGGAAAGCGCATAACGGAGGCGGAGAGCCTGCGCAGGAGGAAGAAGTTGTCAATGCCAGGACGATGCAAAAACTCCAGCTCATAGAGGACATTATCGAGGAGCACTATGCCCTTGAGATGGTGGACAGTAAGACGATGGAGAACGGCATATATGAAGGTCTGATCAACTCTCTCGACGATCCCTATTCCGCCTATTTCTCAGCGGAAGAGATGCAGGAACAGCAGGAAAAGATGGATGGTGTGTATTATGGGATCGGCGCCTATGTGAAGTATGACTCGGAGATGGGCTTTGCCCGTCTCGGGGAGATCTTTGCAGATAGTCCTGCACTGGAGAGCGGTCTGCAGGAGGGCGATCTGATCGTCAAAGTAGACGGACAATATACAAAAGACATGGGACTGGACGAAGTCGTTGCATTGATCAAAGGAGAAGAGGGGACGAAAGTCGTGCTCACGATCATGCGGGAAGGTGAGACGGAGGCGCGCGAGATCGAAGTCGAACGCAGGGAGGTGCCGAAGCAGACGGTAACTTATGAGATGCTGCGGGATAAGATTGCGTACATCCGTATCACTGAATTTGATAAAGTTACGGTAGATCAGTTTACCGACGCGCTGGCGACGGCCAAAGGTGCGGGAATGCTCGGACTGGTGCTTGATCTGCGGGACAATCCGGGTGGCAATCTGGCGGCGGTCATTGATGTGGCGAGACGGATTCTGCCGAAAGGATTGGTCGTATATACGGAGGATAAAGCGGGAGAACGACAGGATTATAACTGTGACGGTGAAAATGAGCTGACAGTGCCGATGGTAGTGCTTGTCAATGGCGGAAGCGCCAGTGCATCCGAAGTACTGGCCGGCGCGATCAAAGACTACGACAAGGGCAAATTGCTGGGGACCACGACGTTTGGTAAAGGCATCGTACAGAAGTATCTGGGGTTGTCTGACGGATCAGCAGTGAAGCTGACGACGAGTAAATATTACACGCCCAAAGGAAACAACATTCATGAGATTGGCATCGAACCGGATGAAGAACTGGAAATGGACTATGAACAGTATCTGGAGAGCGGTTATGACAATCAGTTGGAGAGAGCGGTAGAGATCCTGACGACGGGGGAATAAGCGATAAAAGCGGGAAGAATTTCTTTCTTTCCCGCTTTTTCTTATTTGGCCCTGATTTTTCTGGTGATACTCATACGGAGACATCGATCGTTCCGCCCTCAGTAAGGACGGGCGCTTCTGCGGTCTGCACCGGGACCGGCATATCAGAGAGCTGTAGAGAGACGCCGCCGGAATCGTAAGTGCTGCCGTAATTGCCGTAATTGCCGGAGGAGGAACCGCTGGCGGCAGCCTGCTTTTCTCTTTCCAGTCTGCCGAACAGGGCTTTGAGATATTTCATATCGGCTTCTACAATCTCCCGCATTTCATCAAGTCTGTGTTTTTTCTTCAGACGTTCCAGATCTTCTTTGTCCATATGTCTGGGGACGGCGCCCACAAGCTCATCTGCCAGTTCGTCAAGTTCCGTGATCTCGTCGAGCTGCTGGATCGTCTCTTCCATCAGCCGGTTCATCTGCCGCATGAGTTGTTTCAGCTCTTCCTGCGTCAGCTCCTGCTCCCGTTCGCTCTCCGACTGCTTTGTATCTGCATCCGCCTGTTTCGCGTCCTCCTCTTCCCGGACTTCATCCGGTTTCCTTTCCAATTCATCCGTACATTCGCCTTCCCGCTGTGCCTTCTCTTCCTCTTTCAGATGACGCATCCGTTTTTTGGCGATACGTTCTAATTTTTTTGCATGGACGATAGCGCTTTGCAGCTCCTGGTCATCGTACTCGCCGATCTTTAATTTTCGCTGCAGCATTGCCACATTTGCCCGGGCTTTTGTTACAACCCTGCCTGCACTGTTGGAAGTCTTGGTCATTAAGAGCATATTGGAAATCTGCTTAAAATTATATTGCAGACGTTTTTTCTTCTGCGCCACTGATTTGGTGATGCTGATCGATCCGGCGTCGCTTCCATCCGCTCTTTTGAAAGTGAGTTTTGTTATATGACGGTTGCCCTTCGTATAGCTGGTCCTTGATATACTGACAATTCCCTTTCCTATCATCATATTGTTCATATCGTATCCTCCCTGACCGAAATAAAACACTGTTGTCCCTGCCGTCCGCAGTACATCCGTTTACTGCGCGTTATAAAATAATATCGACATTTTTGTCTGGAAAGTTTATCCGGAGGAATGATCTGTGGCAGCAATTTTAATTATTTTTTGGATTTTCCTGATGTGTTCAAAAGTATCTGATAGTTTGTGTGGTTATAGAGGAACAGCGGGAAGCATTTCCATAAAATAGAGATGCTTCCATTTTCATTTACAGAGGATAATGTTAGAATAGAACAGACAGGGAGATTATCGCTTAGCAATATTTGAAGAAATTTGGAGAAAAGGAGCGGAAGATGCAGAAGAAAACATGGCGTGTGCTGATCGTCGATGACGAGTTCAGGATCGGAATGCTGATCAGGAAGCTGATCCGCTGGGAAGAGTGTAACATGGAATGTATCGGTCTGGTCGACAATGGAGAGACCGCTTTGAGAATCATACATGATAAACATCCGGATGTGCTTATCACGGACATCCGGATGCCGAGAATCAGCGGCCTTGATCTGATCGGTATGGTAGCCGGACTATACAAGGATATGAAGTTTGTGGTTATCAGTGGCTATAAAGAGTTCGAATATGCGCACCAGGCATTACAGTATGGGGTGGACAACTATCTGCTCAAGCCGATCAACGAAAACGAGCTCAACGAGGTGATGCAGAAGATTCACGCTGAGTTCACAGAGCGCCAGCAGCAGTCGTTAGAGCAGATGGAGCTGCAGGAGACGGTGTCGGAGAGCCGCCATATTATCAAGCGGGATTTTCTAAAAAATATCATTGAGCAGGAGGATGAGGTAGAAGCCGGGGACTTTAATGTCTCGATGGATGGTGAAGTCTATCGGGGGATCGACATCAAACTCGATTATGCGGACTATAATAAACATGACAAAAAGCAGGACAAACTGACGGTGGAAAAAGTTGTGTCCATTGTCGAGACGATTCTTCATACGACAGCGGAGGAGACGTTGATCTGTGAGAAAGAAAATCTACATATCTATTGTCTCTTTAATTATGATTATGGGAAATCGAAGGACATCAGGAACTGTATCAATGATATTTTGTCCGAGATCAAGGAATGTCTGATTGGATTTGAGCAATATGAGGTGACGATCGGCGTGGGAACTGAGCGGACGGCGTTTGGGGAGATTCGATTTTCGATAAAGGAAGCCTACCGGGCGGCCGGGAACCGAATCAAGCTGGGAAGCGGCAGACTGATCTACGCGGATGCGATCGCGGGCAGACGGGGCGCAGAATCGCCGGGATTGGAGGAAACCTATGCGGACAGTGTGATGGCAAGCATCGAATCATACTCCAGAAGGAGCCTGGAGCAGTGCATCAACCACATTTACAGTGAGTTTGTCATGCAGGATGATCTGGACTTTTCCTACTGTTATGATTTGGCGGAATCGCTGATCGGTTACTTCTTCGAACATATCGATATGCAGTCGGATGAGTCGAGACAGTTGAGAAAGAAGCTGCTTTCCAGCTGTCAGCACTGTTATACGATTCCGGGTCTGAAAAACTTGCTGAAGACGACGCTTGGGGAATATCTGGATGCCAGCCGGACGGCTGTGGAGACAGAATTTATGAAGCCGATCCGACAGGCGCAGCAGTATATCGACGAACACTATGGGGATAAGATTGTTCTGGAAGATCTAGCGGCGATTGTAAACTTAAATCCGGTCTATTTCAGTGTACTTTTCAAGAAGGAGACGGGCTTTAATTTCAGCTCATATCTGGTGGACATCCGCATGAATAAGGCAAAGGAGATGCTTCGCGATACGAATGAGACGATCGCGGCGATTGCAGAACGGGTGGGCTACAGGGATTCCAGATATTTCAGTCAGACTTTTACGAAGACAGTGGGAGTGAAACCGGTTCTTTACCGGAAGCTGCACTCTTAGGGGGAATCGCATGGGACAGGTAAAAAGATTAATCATGATATTGCTGGGAGAAGCTCTCCTCACAGCGCTGCTGCTGGTCATCTTTGTCCGTCGGATAACCGTTCCGTGGATCATCGGGGCGGTATTTGTTTTGCAGTTGGGGATTATTATGTTTCAGATTATGGCCGTGCTTCTGCCGGCCGCAAAGTTTGAGGCGACATTGGAACAGTTCGGCGAGAGGGCGTGGACGGAGATTGAATTTCTCGGACTGGCGGAAAAAGTTCCCTATATGGAGCAGGTCAGGGAGGTTGCGGAGTGGTACGCAGTCAGGAAGACGAGGGAAAATTCGGCGGCAGTCTTCAATAAGCAGACTGAACTGACGGCCCTGCAAAGTCAGATTAATCCGCATTTTTTATACAATACGCTCGAGTCGATCCGCGGACAGGCGCTTATGGACGATAATACGGAGATTGCCCGTATGGTTGAGGCACTGGGGGCATTTTTTCGTTATAGTATCAGTCGCAAAGGGAATCTGGTAACACTGAGGGATGAGCTTGCCAATATCGACAACTACATGCTTATCCAGAGGTACCGGTTTAACAACCGTTTTTCCATGGAGGTTATCATCGATGAGGAGGATGAGGCGGCGTATGACTTTGTGATTCCGAGACTGATCATACAGCCGGTCGTGGAGAATGCGATCTTTCACGGACTTGAGGAAAAGCTGGAAGGCGGCAGGGTGACGATCGAAGTCGTTGTAACGGAGGCGAATCTGATCCTGATGATCTCGGACAATGGCAAAGGAATCGGGCAGGAGAAGCTGGAACGGCTGAACGCCAGAATCCGCTCGCGCGGTGTACAGCTGGAGGAGGCAGAAGAGAACGGACAGCGCAATACAGGGATCGCGCTTCCCAATATCCACAAAAGAATTCAAATTCTGTTCGGGGAGGAATATGGTGTCAATGTATACAGTACGGAAGGACTGGGAACGGACGTTGAGATCACAATGCCCGTGAACGATGGAAGAGGGAGGGGGAAAAGGAATGAAAAAGGAGATATTGCGGATCAATAATCTGAATTATCATTATAGTCTGATGAATAAGCTCGAGAACATCTCATTGTGCATTCTGGAAGGTGAATGCGTGGGGTTTCTCGGGCTTACTTATTCCGGAAAAGATCTTCTGGTGCAGCTGCTTGACGGAGCACTGGAGGAGGACATGGGAAGAAGCTGCATTTGCATCGGCGGACAGACAGTCACGGAAGGAAAAATGCTTCAGGAAAAGGTATATCATATCGCAGCGGATAATTATGTCATCGACGACTGGACGGTGGCAGAGTATATCGGCCTTGTAGACTGTGGGGGGCTGCGTATGCTCTTATATGAAAAGCTGCTGGAGACAGAAGTGAGGCAGTATTTTCAGGATCTGAATCTGGACGTTGACGTGACAAGGAAGATGCGGGAACTGACAGAATTGGAAAAGCGCGTTGTCGACCTTGTAAAAGCACACCGCAAAGGCGCCAGAGTCGTGATCATCGAGGACGAATTTGAGGGTATGGACGCCACTGCGTTGGAAGAGTTTGCCCGGACGATGAAGCACGTCATCCGGGACGGGATGGCGGTCATTGTGAACAGTTATTCAAACCTCATTCTGTCTCTGCTATCGGATAAATACGTGATTTTTAATAAGGGCCGCATCGTAAAAAAATGTTCAAAGAGTTATATCCGCAGCGGCGGACATCTGGAGCGGTTTCTGATGGGCAGTGAGGCAGGCATTCACAGGAGGAATCAGGAAGGCTTCCTGCCGGAGAACGGCCATGACAGGGAAATTGTTTATCAGGTGAGAAAAGTACGGCTGCCAGACGGACAGAGAAAGGATTTTGCCTTTGCGCGGGGCGATGTCATCACATTTCTTGTGCTGGACCGGAAGGAAAAGGAACGTCTCTTTATGACGCTTGCGGGAAGAGAGACTGCAGAGGGGATAGAGTATGTGCTGAATGGCCGACAGTACCAGCATGTGAGCTGCGATCTGTTTATCCGCGAAAAGGTCGTGTCGGTCAGGCATCTTGGCAACCGGGAAGAGATCTTTGCGCATATGTCGGTGGGAGAGAATCTGCTGCTCCCGTCTCTGTGCAAGATTTCTTCCATGGAATATATCGCTTCATCGCACAGAATGCCCCGGATTGCAGTGGAAAATATGGAGATGGAAGAAGAGCTCCTGCAGAGTATGGAGGCGGAGGAAATGGGAATCAATGTGCTGATTGGAATTACACTGGAACGCTGGAGCATTTACAATCCCAGAGTGCTGGTGCTTTTTGAGCCATTCGCTCTCTGCGACATCAAGGGGACACAGATCGTCAAAGATTATATTAAAAAATTTGCCGCACGCGGTATTTCCGTGATTATCGTAAAGACCAGGGAAGAATATGTGGAAGACATCTCCGATCAGATCATTCGCATCGACTGATCTTCTAAAAATTGTCCTACTGATTCTAAATTTCATCGCATTGTATAAGAATACCATTCCTGTATAATGATAACAATCCTGAAAGAACAGTCAGGATGAAACAGAAGAAGGAGGAATATGAAATGAAAAAGAAACTGTTAGCAGTGTTATTGACTGTAGCAATGACAGCCGCTCTGGTGGCATGTGGTTCCGCTCCCAGCGGCAATGCGGAAAATGCGCAGACACCTGCGGCCCCGACAGATCAGGCGGCGGAGGCTCCGGCAGCAGGGCCGGTAGGAGAAGCTCAGGATATGACGTTTGTTGTAGTTCCCAAATGTGTACATGCCTGGTTTGATGAGGTAAACAAGGGTGCGCAGAAGGAAGCAGACCTTCTCTCCGCACAGCTTGGCGTGGAAGTGAAGATTGACTACCGCGCACCGGAGTCCGCAGAGGTATCTGAGCAGAATTCCACGCTGGAACAGGCGGCGGCGACGGCGCCGACAGCAATCTTGCTGGACCCGGTGGATTACGATGGCAGCGCTGATATTATCAAGGAAATTCAGGAGAGAGGCATTCCGGTAATCTTGTTTGACGCACCGTCTCCGGAGGGAAGCGGACTGACCTCTGTCGGAAACGATTTCGCAGAGCAGGCTGAGATCGCGGTTGAAATGCTGATCGAAGAGATGGGGACTTCCGGAAAGGTAGCGGTTATGCAGGGCGCTCCGTCCGCTCCCAACCATGCGGAAAGATACCAGGCGCATCTGGATGCACTTGCAAAATATCCGGATATTGAAGTGATTGACGGCGGTATTGACAATGATAACGTTGAAACGGCACAGTCTCAGGCAGCGGCTGTTCTGGCAGCCAATCCGGATCTGACCGGTTATCTGAACTGTGATGCGTGCGGTTCCGGTGTGGCACTTGCGATCGAAGAGAAAGGAATGCAGGATCAGGTGACATTCGTGGCTATGGATAATCTGATTGAGATTCTGGATTATGTCAAGACGGGAACGATCACGGGAACTTCTTCCACACTTCCTCAGGAGCAGGGCATGTATGCGGTTCTGATGGCTTATCAGGCAGCACAGGGCATGACGCTTCCGGCAATGGTAGATACCGGCATTGGCCGGATTACTTCCGAGAACATTGATGAGTGGATCGCAATCGTCAGTGCGCAGTAATAATAGAATCTGAAATTATTTGAAGAGGGAGAAAAGGGGACTTGCGACTTGCCGGACTGCAGTTGCTTGTCCCCCGTTTCTTCCATGAGGAATCAGTAGATGAAAATATTAGAGGCAAAAAATATCACAAAAATGTTTCCGGGCGTCGTTGCGCTGGATTCGGTGGATATTGCTTTCGAGCCGGGAGAGATTCATGCGATCATCGGAGAAAACGGTGCAGGGAAAAGTACATTGATCAAGTGCCTGACCGGTGTCTATGAACCGGAGGAGGGGGAGGTACTGATCGGCGGAGAGAATGCGATCAGAAATAAAAGCCTTTTTAATAAGATTGCATATGTGCCCCAGGAGATCGACCTGTTCAGCTATATGTCTGTCGCGGAAAACCTGTTTATGCCATATGAAAAATCCGGTGTAAAAGGTCTGGTCAACCAGAGAGAACTGGAAGAAAAGGCAGTTCCGATTCTGGAGAAATTTTCGATTCCGATCAGACCGGACGATATGGTGAAGGACATTTCGGTATCTTCGCAGCAGCTCCTGCAGATCGCCCGCGCGACAGTGCATGAAGACTATGACGTGCTGATGCTGGACGAACCGACGACAAGTCTGACGAGCCGGGATACGGAGATCCTGTTCGAGATTGTGAAGAAAATCAGAGAAGAGAACAAGGCGGTTATTTTTATTTCTCATAAGCTGGAAGAAATCTTTCTGCTCTCTGATGTGATTACCGTATTTCGGAACGGAAAAAAGGTTGCTTTTTCACAGATCAAAGATGTGGATACGGCGTGGGTCATCAAGCAGATGACCGGACGCGAACTGGATCAGGACGAGAGATTTTATTCGGAACATCCTTCGGACGAAGTGCTGCTTGAGGTGGAACATTTGACGGGAGAGCGGTTTGAGGACGTCAGCTTTCAACTGAGAAAAGGCGAGATCCTTGGGTTTTCCGGTCTGGTTGGTGCAGGCCGCAGTGAGCTGATGCAGGCAATTTTCGGTTATCTGCCAGTCTATAAGGGATCTGTGAAAATAGACGGAAAGGAATGGAAACTGGGGGATACCAACTATTCGGTAAAGCATAATTTTATTTATCTTCCCGAGGAACGCAAAAAGCAGGGGATTCTTCCGGTGCTTTCGATCCGGGAAAATATCTCGATTTCCGTACTGGATGAACTCACGAATGGTCTGAATATTTCCCGGAAAAAGGAAGAGCAGCTGGCACAGGATGTGATAGAAACTTATGAGGTCAAGACGCCCGGCTCGGATAAGGAAATCCAGTTTCTGTCCGGCGGCAATCAGCAGAAGGTAATCATCGGACGTGCAATGGCGTGCAAACCGAAGATACTTGTGTTTGACGAACCGACCAAGGGCATCGATGTGGGGACGAAGACGGAGATCTATCGGTTGATGAAAAAGCTCGCGGAGGAAGAGGGGATCGGGATCATTATGATCTCTTCCGAGATGGAGGAGATCAGGAAGTGTTCCAACAGGATCATCGCGATGTACGAAGGCAGACTGGCAGGGGAGTTCGAAAATAAAAAAGAAACGAGCCAGCAGGAGATTCTCGGAGCGATCATCGGTGTGAATTCTTAATACATAGAGGAGTAAATCATGAGTAAAGAAAACGCAAAACAAAAATCAGGAAATGCACTGATCAGCGCATTAAAGAAAAGCAACATGACTGCGATGGCAGCCGTATTGGTGATAATGATCATCGTTGCCAGTGTGGTATCTCCCTATTTCCTGAATGTCTATAATCTGCAGTCAGTACTGAGAGACCTCGCGTTTGTCGGTATGATCGGTATCGCGCAGTCATTGCTGCTTCTTGTCGGTGAACTTGATCTGTCAGTCGGCAAGATCGCCTGCCTCTCCGGAATTCTTTCCGGTATGCTGATGGTGAACGCAGGGCTGAATCCATGGCTGTCTCTGGTGATCGGTCTGGGGCTGGGTTTTCTGTTCGGTCTGATCAACGGACTGATCATTACAAGGCTCCGTCTGAATTCCATGGTTGCCACGATCGGTATGCAGGGAGTATACGGCGGTGTGAACCTCGTGATCACAAAGGGGAAGGCTGTCACAGGCATTCCGGCGGGACCACAGTTTCTCGGCAAACAGTCTCTGGGACCGATCCCGATTCCCTTTGTAATCTGCGTGATCGTGCTGCTGTTGATCCTCTTTATGGTGAGGATGACAAAGACAGGCCGTTACATCTATGCGATCGGCAACAGCAAGGAGGCGGCAAAGATACTCGGCATCAAAGTAGACCGCATCCGGGTGATGATCTATTCGATCGTCGGACTGATCTCCGCATTGGCCGGACTTTTGTATGTGTGCCGTCTCGGTTCGGCGCAGACGGCGATTGGCGAGGACTGGCCGATGAATTCGATCGCTGCCTCCGTTATCGGCGGTGTGTCACTGACCGGCGGCGTGGGCAATCCGGCAGGTGCACTGATCGGCGCAGCGGTCATTACGATCATACAGAATATCATCGTCCTGTTTGGTGTGAACTCATACTGGCAGTCGGCGGTCAGCGGTATTGTGGTAGTATTGGCGATCTCCTTCAGCTCGATCTCTAACATCGTGCGTGAGAATCGGCAGAAGAGAATTAAATTGAATTAACAGATCAATGCGAGACGACTGATTACTTGAAATTTCGCACACAATTCATACATTTTTGCAGGAAACGAAAGATAGGAGGAGAACGGTATGAAGTGGGGATTAAATCTTTCATTTGCAGTGAAGCGCTGGCTGAACCCGGTTCAGTTGGCGGATATGATAAAACATGATTTCGGTATCGATCATGTGCAGTTCACCTGGGATCTGATCGATCCGTGGTGGCCGCAGGAGCAGAGAGATGTTATGGCAAAACAGTACCGGGAGGCATTTGCGAATGCGGGAGTTGCGATCGACGCCACATTTGGCGGGCTTGCTTCTTATTCCTATGCGCATCTTCTGGCTCCGGCCAGGGCGCAGAGAGAGGCGGCGCTGATCTTTTTCAAACGGGCGGCTGATCTCACGGCAGATATGGGCGCCGCTGTGATGGGGACGCCTGTAGGCGGGATGACTTATGATGAGGCACGTAATCCTGTGAAGAGAACGGAACGCTATCAGGACATGCTGGAAGCGCTGCGGGAGCTTGCCGCTTATGCGAAGACAAAGGGGCTTCAGGAAATCCATATTGAGGCGACGCCGCTGATTACTGAATTCCCGCACAGTCCGGAGTTGTCGGTGCAGATGATGAAGGATCTGGAGGGGACGGCGATCCCGGTCAGACTCCTGGTCGACTGGGGGCACGCTCTGTACCGGCCGCTTCTGAAGGAGGAGGCGGATATTGATCTTTGGTTTAAGAAGTGTGCGCCTTATATCGGCTCGATACATCTGCAGCAGACGGACGGCCTCTGGGACCGCCACTGGGATTTTACTAGGGAAGGTATGATCACACCGGAGCTGATCCGGCGGGCGACGAAAGACGCCGGACTGGAAGATATTATGCAGTATCTGGAAGTGGTGACGATCTTTGAGGATGATGATGATCATGTGTATGAAGGGATGAAACGTACGATGGATTACCTTCATAAAGAGCTGGACAAATAAGGAGGCGTGCGGAATGGATTATCGAATTACCTGTGAAAAAATATTGGAAGAATACCGGCAGGTATTTGAACGGGTTGACGAGAAAGGGATGCGGGAGTTTATCGATACGGTGAAAGCGCATGAGCGGATCTTTCTGATCGGTGTGGGGCGCGAGGGAATGGCGACGAGAGCATTTGCGATGCGGCTGATGCACATGGGCAAGGAGATCCACTGGATCTGGGACGATACGACGCCTTCGATCGGCAAAGGTGACTTGCTCATCGCCACGCTCGGCGACGGACGGATCGGACATATCAATTATATCTGTGAGCGTGCGAAGGCGGCGGGCGCAACGCTTTATGTCGTCACAGGCTCGCCGAGCGGGGATACGGCGAAAAATCTGGCGGATAACGTATTTTTCGTGCCGGCGGCGGTCTATCGGGGGACGGACGAGGTCGTCCCTTCTTTTCAGCCGATGGGAAATCTGTTTGAGCAATGTCTGCTGATCCTGTTCGACATTATTATTATGACGATTGTCGACGAGACACCGGGACTTTCGTTTGAAGAGATGTCAAAGCGCCACAGAAATGTAGAATAGGGGGAATCTTGTGTGGGAACGAAGAAGATTTTAAATAAAGATGTATCTAATGTTGTGGAGGAGAGCCTTGCCGGCTATCTGCTGGCTTACCGGAAATATTATAAAAAGATTGGTGAGTACAATGCGTTTCGCTATAAAGGCTGCCGTAAGGATAAGGTAGCGCTTGTGATCGGCGGCGGCAGCGGGCATGAGCCGCTGTTTACCGGATACTGCGGTGCGGGACTTGCGGACGCGGTGGCGTGCGGCAATGTCTGCGCCTCTCCGAATCCGGAGCTGATCATGGAGGCGGCGAAGGCTGTCGACCAGGGGAAGGGCGTACTCTTTGTCTATGGAAACTATGCGGGCGACAATCTGAACTTTGATATGGCGGAGGAGATGTGCCGTGCGGCAGGGATGAAGACCGCCCATGTGCGTGAGTGGGACGATTTTGCATCTGCGCCGAGAGAGCGGATCACAGACCGCCGGGGGATTGCCGGAGATGTCTACACGATCAAGATCGCCGGCGCAGCCTGTGATGCGGGACTCAGCCTGGAGGAAGTCGTGCGCATCACGGAGAAGGCACGGGACAATACGAACACGATCGGGCTTGCCATCTCTCCGGGGACGCTTCCGGGCAACGAGAAACCGACTTTTGAGATCGCGGACGACGAAATGGAGTTTGGTATGGGACTTCACGGCGAACCGGGCATCGAGCGCACAAAGATGATGCCGTGCAGTGATATGGTGGATCGGATGTACCGTGAGATCAAGGCAGAGATGGAATTGAAAGAGGGCGACGAGCTGGCTGTACTGGTGAACGGGCTTGGCTCCACGCCTCTTCTGGAGCTGAATCTTGTGTACTATGAGCTGTACAAACGGATGCACAAAGATGGACTGAAAGTATACGATGCAGAAGTAAAGACATACTGTACGTGTATGGAGATGGGAGGATTTTCGATTACCTTCCTAAAACTGGACGAGGAATTAAAACCGTATTATGATGCACCCTGCTATTCCCCGTATTATGCCAAAGGCGAGCTGACCGCAATGACTTCCGCCTTACCGGATGAGGAAGAGGAGGAAGAACCGGAGTTTGACGAGAGCGATGTTGAGGCGGCTGTGATCACCAGAAGCAGAGAAGGGGAGCTGACGGAGCTGAATGCGGAAGATACGAGAAATATGCTCCTCTATATTGCAGATCAGATCATTGTCAATAAACCGTATCTGACTGAGATTGACAGTGCGATCGGAGACGGCGATCATGGGATCGGTATGGCGGGCGGTATGCAGAAAGCAAAGAAGAAGCTGCTCAAAATGCAGGGCGAGACGAATGCGTATCAGCTGTTTGAGACAGCCGGGCAGGCGATGCTCATGTCAATGGGCGGTGCCTCCGGTGTGATCTTCGGCAGCCTTTATCTGGCCGGCGCGAAAGATATGGAGCCTGCGGCGGTGCTCACAGCCGGAGACCTGGCGAAAATGGAGCGTAAGAGCCTGGCAGCAATCCAGGAACGAGGCGGTGCACAGGCCGGGGACAAGACGATGGTGGATGCCCTGATTCCAGCAGTGGAAGCGCTGGAGGCAAACTGCCAGAAGAGCCTGCTGGAGATGCTCAAAGCTGCCGAGGAAGGCGCAAGACAAGGCATGGAAGAGACGAAGAAATATGTCGCCAAATTCGGACGGGCGAAATCTCTGCTCGAGCGGGCGATCGGACATCAGGACGCGGGCGCGACTTCGGTGTATCTGATTTTCCGCAGTATGAGAGAGTTCGTCGAGGGGATGATGAAGTAAGATTAGATGTGAACAGACGGAAATGAATTGTTTGAGAGCCGGCTGTGAGAGCATGATGGTTCTGATGTATTAGAGATCGAAATGGCAAGGAGATAAAGAAGATCCGGCATGATACAAATATCAGCCGGATTTTTCCTGTTTCCAGGTTTACTAATGGCGTTTTGGCATTTGAAAAACAATAGCACTTTATATTATAAAGAACAAAAGTTCGATTTTTGTCTATACAAAAGATCATTTTTGTGGTAAGCTAAAAAAGTTCTCGTGGAATACTTTTTGTATATGACACCAGGCGGACAGGTAGAGTTTGTAACCTGGATTTGTGTAATAGATTAGATAGGATTAAGTTCAAATTCAACTGGAGAGTATGAAAGGATAAAATGATAAAAAAGAAAAGAGAAATATCTATTTTGCGTTCCTCGGCAGCAGAATATCTTACATTTATTACAGCTACTGGTAAAAGTGATGTAAATGCAATATATTTTGATGAAAATGTCTGGCTTTCCCAGAAAATAATGGGTTTACTATATAATGTGGAGACACATACCATTAATTACCACTTAAAAAAGATATTTGCAGATGGTGAATTGGACGAGATATCAGTTATTCGAAAATTTCGAATAACTGCATCAGATGGTATAAGCTATAATACAAATCATTACAATTTGCAAGCGATTATCGCAGTAGGAAATAAAGTTGATTCAGAACGGGCAGTGCAATTTCGGAAATGGGCAAATCGTATTATAGAAGAATTTACCATTAAAGGCTATACGATGGATGATGAACGACTCAAAAATTTTGGGACGATTTTAACAAAGGATTATTTTGAAGAACAATTACAAAGAATCCGTGAAATCCGGTTATCAAAACGAAGATTTTATCAGAAAGTTACAGATATATATGCTACAAGTATAGACTATGATCCGAAAGCGCAGACAACCAGACGCTTTTTTGCAAAAGTTCAAAATCAACTTCACTGGGCGATTCATGGGGAAACTGCAGCAGAGATAATTTATCATAGGGCAGACAGTAATAAGGAGCATATGGGGCTTCAGACATGGAAAGATTCACCAAATGGTAAAATTCAGAGATTTTATGTAATTGTAGCTAAAAATTATCTGACAGAAGAAGAGTTATTTGCAATGGCAAGGATTGTTAATGCCTATCTTGATTTGGCGGAATTGCGGGCAGAAGAACATGTTCCAATGACGATGGAAGATTGGACAGAACAGTTTGAAGGAATTTTACGGTTATCTAAGAAAGAAATTTTGACACATGCGGGAACTATTTCAGCCAATATAGCAGAACAGCACGCGCTGAGCGAGTTTGAAAAGTATCGTATAAGTCAGGATCTGCTGTATCAGAGTGATTTTGACAGGATGTTGTTGGAAATAGAGGAAGTAGAGGAAGAAAGCAATGGAAAATGAAAAAGAAGAGATTGTATATCATTATTGTTCTCTTGAAGGATTTCTAAGTATTATTCAGAATGCTTCTTTATGGATGTCTGATATCAGCAAGTCAAACGATTGCTTAGAAAGCATTTATATTCGTAATAAGATCAAAAACAGGATCAAATGCGAATTAGAAGCCGCTCCGGAAAATTTACATGCATGGGAAACAGGCTATAGGATAAATGGGGAACTAAATGATCCTATGATAACATATGTGGCATGTTTTTCTGAAAAAAAGGATTCTCTTAGCCAATGGAGAGGCTATGCAGATGATGGAAAAGGGATTAGCATAGGATTTTGTAAAAAGAAGTTAGAGAGAATGCCCAAGATAATGCACCATAATCTGAGTTTTTCTAAAGTTATTTATAATGAAAATCAGCAAGAAAAATATGTAGATAAGGTTGTTGAAGAAGTTTTCAGAAATATGGAGTTAAAAGGAATTGGAATCGCGGGGATAGAGTTGAATTCGAATCATAAAGATGAATTTGCCATATATAAAAATCCCAGTTTTGAAGAAGAAAGAGAGTGGCGGTTGATACTGAATTCATATCCTAAGTGGAAAGAAATAAAGGTTGGTGATATGAGTTTCACAGAACCAACATTTAGAGTTTCCAAAGGACGTCTGATTTCGTATGTTGAATTATCTTTTGCAAACGTAAAAAGTGATTTTGTCAAGGAGATTTGGATTGGTCCTAAGTCAGAAGTAGAATTACGGGATATTAAACATGCTTTAAAGAGGTATGGTTATTATGATGAAGAGGAAGATTTTGATGAAAAAGCTCCCATATTGATTACAAAGTCGTCAAGCTCTTATAGTTGACTTATGTGTTATAATGAAAAGACAAATGACTGGATAATACTATCTGTACTGGTTGATGTTATCCTGTGTTATTTCGTTTTAAAAATACGATTTTTCGAGAGGGATGCTGCGTAATGTGATCTGCATTCGTGTGATTGCTATTTTAACGCTTATTCGCCAGCTTTGTAAGCTCATTTTACACGAGGCGAAAACTGAATTACACGAATTTCAGGAGAATAGGCGAACTTTTTGTATGGTAACAATGAGGAAAATGCCCTGCTTGCAGGAGCATTTGACAAATGTCGAGACAACGAGAACCCCTGTTTTCGAGTGTCCGGTTACAAATTGGAGGTTTTCATATGCCAGATAAAAGAGGAAATTCGCAATCCGCTGACAGCGGTCAGCTACTAGCTCGTAAAAGCAGCCCAAAAGACGAGCGTGCTTTTAAATTACATGCCCCATACCAGCCTACCGGCGACCAGCCGCAGGCCATAGAAGCCTTGGTCAATGGGTTTCGCAAAGGGAATCAGTTTCAGACGTTGCTTGGCGTTACCGGGTCAGGGAAGACGTTTACGATGGCAAATATCATTGCGGCGCTCAATAAGCCTACGCTCGTTATTGCCCACAACAAGACACTGGCGGGACAGCTTTACGGCGAGTTCAAGGAGTTCTTCCCTGAGAATGCGGTAGAATATTTTGTCTCCTATTACGATTATTATCAGCCGGAAGCCTATGTGCCGAGTACCGACACATATATTGCCAAAGATTCCTCCATCAATGATGAGATCGATAAACTGCGGCTTTCAGCCACTGCGTCCCTGACGGAGCGCAGAGATGTGGTCGTGGTGGCCAGCGTTTCCTGTATCTATGGCCTCGGCAGTCCGGACGATTATCAGGAGATGATCGTATCCCTGCGTCCCGGTATGGTGAAAGACAGAGATGCTGTCATTCATGAGCTGATCAATATTCAATACAATCGCAATGACATGGACATCGGGCGCTGCAATTTCCGTGTCCGGGGTGATACGGTAGAGATCTACCCGGCGCAGGGCGGCGACTATCTGCTCCGTGTTGAGTTTTTCGGAGATGAGATCGACCGGATTGCGGAAGTGGACATTCTGTCGGGAAAAGTACATTCCTATCTGGAGCACATTGCGATCTTTCCGGCGTCTCATTATGTCGTGCCGCAGGAGAAGATCAACAGGGCGTGCGGCACGATTGAGAAAGAACTGGAAGAGCGGGTCCGCTATTTTAAGGGAGAGGACAAGCTGCTGGAGGCGCAGCGCATTTCTGAGCGGACAAACTTTGACATAGAAATGTTGCGGGAGACAGGTTTTTGCTCCGGCATTGAAAATTATTCGAGACATTTGAGCGATCTGCCGGCGGGGGTGCCGCCAATGACGCTGATGGATTATTTTAAGGATGATTATCTGATCATCATCGACGAATCGCATATGACGATTCCGCAGATCGGCGCCATGTATTCGGGCGACCGTTCGAGAAAGATGACGCTGGTAGATTACGGGTTCCGTCTGCCCTCCGCGCTGGATAACCGGCCGCTTGCTTTTCAGGAGTTTGAGGAACATATCGATCAGATGCTGTTTGTCTCAGCGACGCCGTCGAAATATGAAGAAGAACACGAGCTGCTGCGGACAGAACAGATTATCCGTCCGACCGGTCTTCTGGACCCGGAGATTGTCGTCCGACCGGTGGAAGGGCAGATCGATGATCTGATCGCAGAGGTCAGAAAAGAGACGGACAGAAAAAACAAGATACTGATCACGACACTGACAAAACGGATGGCGGAAGACCTGACAGACTATATGCGGGAAGTCGGTATCCGGGTCAAGTATCTCCACTCAGATATTGATACGCTGGAACGGGCGGAGATTATCCGCGACATGCGGCTTGACGTGTTCGATGTATTGGTGGGCATCAATCTTCTCCGCGAGGGGCTGGACATTCCGGAGATTTCGCTGGTGGCGATCCTGGATGCGGACAAGGAGGGATTTCTGCGTTCAGAGACATCGCTCATACAGACAGTGGGGCGCGCGGCGAGAAACGCGGACGGGCACGTTATCATGTATGCGGATACGATCACAGACTCCATGCGGGCCGCCATTGAGGAGACCGAGAGAAGAAGAAAGATCCAGCAGGATTATAACAATGCGCATGGCATCACCCCGCAGACGATCAGAAAAGCAGTCCGCGACCTGATCAGTATATCGAGAGAAGTGGCGAAGGAAGAAACGGCTTTCACGAAAGACCCGGAGTCCATGGACCGCGAGGAACTGGAAAAGCTGGCGGCAGATTTGCAGAAGAAGATGAAAAAGGCGGCGGCGGAATTGAACTTCGAGGCTGCGGCAGAGCTGCGTGATCAGTTGATCGAGCTGAAAAAACATTTGCTGGAGTTGGAGAAAGAAGATGAGTGAGAACAAGAAGATGCTCCCGAGAGAATACATTAAGATCCGGGGAGCCAATGAACATAATCTGAAAGGGATTGATGTCGACCTTCCGAGAAATGCCTTTATCGTTCTGACAGGACTGTCAGGTTCCGGCAAGTCTTCTCTGGCGTTTGACACGATCTATGCGGAGGGACAGAGACGGTACATGGAATCTCTTTCCTCATACGCCAGACAATTTCTGGGCCAGATGGAAAAGCCGGATGTGGATAAGATCGAGGGGCTTTCCCCGGCAATTTCCATCGACCAGAAATCAACCAACCGCAATCCGCGTTCCACCGTGGGCACGGTAACGGAAATCTACGATTATTTTCGATTGCTGTATGCGAGGATTGGGGTTCCTCATTGTTACCGCTGCGGGCGGGAGATCAAAAAGCAGACAGTCGATCAGATGGTCGATCAGATCATGACGCTGCCGGAGGGCAGCAGAATACAACTCCTGGCGCCGGTTGTCAGGGGAAGAAAAGGGGAACATGCGAAAGCGCTGGAGCGGGCCAAGAGAAGCGGCTATGTCCGTGTACGCATCGACGGCAGCCTGTATGAGCTGACGGAAGAAATTAAACTCGATAAAAATATCAAACACTCGATAGAGATCGTTGTTGACCGTCTTGTCGTAAAACCGGGAATTGAAAGCAGACTTACAGACTCGGTGGAAAATGCGCTCTCTGTCTCCGACGGTCTGCTGCAGGCGGATGTGATTGGCGGGGAGCCGATGAATTTCAGCCAGAGCTTTTCCTGCCCGGACTGCGGCATCAGTATCGAGGAGATCGAGCCGAGAAGTTTCTCCTTCAATAATCCTTTTGGCGCCTGCCCGGTCTGCTCCGGCCTTGGCTACAAAATGGAATTTGACGCGGAACTGATGATTCCGGATCAATCGCTGAGTATCAATGAAGGAGCGATCACAGTCATGGGCTGGCAGTCCTGTGCCGAAAAAGGCAGCTTTACAAACGCAATATTGCAGGCGCTGGCAAAAGAATATCAGTTCAGCCTGGATACTCCTTTTGAGCAGTATCCGGAACAGGTGCGGAATGTGCTGATCTATGGCACGGACGGTAAAGAAGTATCCGTACATTATAAGGGACAGAGGGGCGAAGGTATCTACCCGGTTGCCTTCGAAGGTCTGGTGAGAAATGTCGAGCGGCGTTACCGGGAGACCGGTTCGGATGTGACAAAGCAGGAATACGAGACCTTTATGCGGATCACCCCCTGCAAAGAATGCAAAGGACAACGTCTGAAAAAAGATTTCCTGGCGGTAACTGTCTGCGACAAAAATATTTACGAGATCACTTCGATGGCAGTCAGCAGTCTGCACGATTTTCTGTCTGACCTGAAGCTGACGGAAAGCCAGAAGCTGATCGGAGGACAGATTCTGAAGGAGATTCGTGCGCGCGTGGGTTTTCTCGTCGATGTGGGACTGGACTATCTGTCACTGTCCAGAGCGACGGGCACGCTCTCCGGCGGCGAGGCACAGAGGATTCGTCTGGCAACTCAGATCGGGTCCGGTCTGGTCGGTGTCTGCTATATTTTGGATGAGCCAAGTATCGGCCTTCATCAGAGGGATAATGACAAGCTGCTGGGCACTTTGAAAAATCTTCGTGATCTCGGAAATACGCTGATTGTGGTGGAACATGATGAGGATACAATGTGGGAGGCCGATTACATTGTAGACATCGGTCCCGGGGCAGGGTCTCACGGCGGGGAAGTGGTGGCCTGTGGCAATGCGGAAGAGATCATGCAGGTAGACCGGTCTGTTACGGGGCAATATCTGCGGGGTGTGAAAAAGATTCCGGTGCCGGAGACGCGCAGGAAACCGACAGGTTTTCTGAAAATCAGTAAAGCCGCGGAAAATAATCTCAAAAAAGTCAGTGTCAATATTCCACTCGGCGTGATGACTTGTGTGACAGGAGTGTCAGGTTCTGGCAAGAGTTCTCTTGTGAACGAGATCTTATATAAGACATTAGCCCGCACACTGAACCGGGCGCGGACGATACCGGGCAAGCATGAAAAGATCGAGGGGATGGAGCTGCTGGACAAGGTGATTGCTATTGACCAGTCACCGATCGGCAGAACGCCCCGTTCCAATCCCGCCACATATACGGGGATCTTTGATCAGATCAGAGATCTGTTTGCAGGCACACAGGACGCGCGGGCGAGAGGATATAAAAAAGGAAGATTCAGCTTTAATGTAAAAGGCGGCCGCTGTGAGGCCTGCAGTGGCGACGGAATTATCAAGATTGAGATGCACTTCCTGCCCGATGTCTATGTACCCTGTGAAGTATGCGAGGGAAAGCGCTATAACAGAGAGACGCTGGAAGTGAGATATAAAGGAAAGAGCATTTACGATGTGCTGGACATGACGGTGGAGGAGGCGGTAAAGTTTTTTGAAAATGTGCCATCCCTTCAGAACAAAATTCAGACGCTGTATGATGTGGGTCTTTCGTATATCAAGCTGGGTCAGCCGTCTACGACACTCTCTGGCGGCGAGGCGCAGCGGATCAAGCTGGCAGCGGAGCTGAGCAGGCGCAGTACCGGGAAGACGATCTATATTCTGGATGAGCCGACGACGGGACTTCATTTTGCTGATGTTCATAAATTGGTGGAGATTCTGCATCGTCTCACGGAGGGCGGTAACACGGTTGTCGTGATCGAACATAATCTTGATGTAATTAAAACAGCCGATCATATTATTGACATGGGGCCTGAAGGCGGCGATAAGGGCGGCACTGTCGTTGCGGAAGGTACGCCCGAGGAAGTGGCAGAAATTCCCGGTTCGTATACGGGGGTTTATGTTAAAAAAATGCTGGAGAAGGCCTAAAGGTTTTGGGCGCGGCGGACGATATAAAATACAGAGCAGAGAAAGCATGGACGCGGTGAATAAACAGAAGGATCTGTTTTTTGACTGCGTTCTTTAAATTTTTGTGAATTTTTGGAAAACCCTTTGAAAAAGCAAGGCTTTAGGTTATAATGTTGTAATGTCTCGCATAGTATGCCTGCCGGCATGAGAGGATGCAGCGTGGGCAGGCTGATATGTTTAAATTGCAAACATTTGGAAAACATTATGATAGATAACCATTAGAAAGGGGTTAGATTTATGCAGTATACGGATATCGGTATTGACTTGGGTACGGCCAGTATTCTTGTTTATATAAGAGGCAAAGGCGTTGTTTTGAAAGAGCCGTCAGTCGTGGCTTTTGACAGAGACACCAACAGGATCAAAGCGATCGGTGAGGATGCCAGGCTGATGTTGGGAAGGACACCGGGGAACATTGTGGCGGTGCGGCCGCTGCGGCAGGGTGTTATTTCGGATTATACCGTGACTGAGAAGATGATGAAGTATTTCATCCAGAAAGCGTTGGGGAAGAAGACATTTCGCAAGCCCCGCATTGCCGTATGTGTGCCGAGCGGCGTCACGGAAGTGGAGAAAAAGGCGGTGGAAGATGCCACTTATCAGGCGGGGGCCAGAGAAGTTTCGATCATCGAAGAACCGATTGCGGCAGCACTTGGCGCCGGTATTGATATTTCCAAACCGTGCGGCAACATGCTGGTGGACATCGGCGGCGGAACATCTGACATTGCTGTCATATCACTTGGCGGTACGGTAGTGAGCGCTTCCATTAAAGTCGCTGGAGACGATTTTGATGAGGCGATCGTACGATATATGCGTAAGAAGCACAATTTGCTGATCGGCGAACGGACAGCGGAAGATTTGAAAATAAAAATCGGCTCTGCTTTCAAGCGGCCGGAAGTGGACTATATGGACGTCAGGGGCCGGAATCTGGTGACCGGACTTCCGAAGACGATCAAAGTATCCTCCGAGGAGACGGAGGAGGCGCTGAAGGAGACGACATCGCAGATCATTGAGGCGATCCACAGTGTACTGGAGAAAACACCGCCGGAACTGGCGGCAGATATAGCGGACAGAGGGATCGTGCTCACAGGAGGCGGCAGTCTGCTTCGCGGGCTGGAAGATTTGATTGAAGCCAAAACAGGCATCAACACGATGACGGCCGAAGATCCGATGACAGCAGTTGCCATTGGCACAGGGAAATATGTGGAGTTTTTAGCAGGATACAGAGACGAGAATTAATTCGGTAAGAGAAGCAGGGGAGGCGCGGAATGCTAAAAGGGTTATATACGGCATACACCGGAATGGTAAATGAACAGCACAGGATGGACACTCTGACCAATAACCTGGCCAACAGTGCGACAACAGGTTATAAGAAAGAGGGTGCCACTTCGCAGTCGTTTCACGATGTGTTTGCCTATAAGATCAAGGATGTCACGGAGGCCAAGGGTGTGGCCAGAAGGCTTGGCGCCATGAGTATGGGTGTAAAAGTTGGAGAAAATTATACCGATCACCAGGACGGGCCAATGACAGTGACAAACAATCCTTATGATATGGCGATCACTGGTCCGGGATTTTTCAGTATTGAGTTTACCAACAAAGCGGGCGTCACTTCTACCAAATATACGAGGGACGGTAACTTTACATTGACAGAAGAAGGGTATCTGGTGACGAAGGACGGAGATTTTGTTCTGGATGACAGAGGACGCCGGATCGAGCTGGACCCGCTGTTGACTTCAGAAATCAAAGAAGACGGCAGGATTCTTCAGGATGGCAACACCGTCGCTACCATCGGCATTACGGATTTCGAAGATTACAATTATCTGGAGCACTATGGCGAGAATCTTTTCCAGCCGGTAGACGGCTATCAGGAAAAGGATGCAGAAGGGCGAATCATTTCAGGGTATCTGGAACGCTCTAACGTGCAGGTTGTGAAAGAGATGGTGGAGATGATCAATGTCTCCAGGGCGTATGAGACGAACCAGAAGATTGTACAGACATATGACAGTTCATTGGAGATTGCGGTCAACCAGCTTGGAAGACTGAACGGCTAGTAGATGGTAGAGGAGGAAACAAACTATGGTAAGATCTCTGTGGTCAGCGGCGACGGGAATGATCGCACAGCAGACGAATATTGATACAATAGCCAACAACCTTGCGAATGTAAACACTACAGGTTATAAAACAGAGCGGGCAGATTTTAAATCACTCTTATATCAGACGCTGCAGACGAGGACAACAACGGCGAACGGGGACAACAAGCCGGTAGGTGCGCAGGTGGGTCTCGGTGTACGGAATTCCTCGATCAGTTCGATCTTCGGACAGGGAGCGTTCCAGGACTCTGAGAGCACGACTGATTTTGCTATCAGCGGCAAGGGATTTTTTGCCGTTATGGGTGATGATGGGAATACATACTATACGAGAAATGGTAATTTCTTTTTAAGCACCAACGACGGCGGTGGGCTGACACTTTGTACATCGGACGGCTATCCGGTACTCAGTACGACAGGCAGAGAGATCCGGTTCAACAGAAATTACACGGCCAGCAATCTGACGGTATCGGAAGAAGGCGAGTTCTACTATCCGGACGGTGATGGTAACCCGCAGTCACTTGGAATCACGATCGGTATGTTCCAGTTTAACAATCCTACCGGTTTGGATAAAATCGGCGGCAGCTATTTTGCACAGTCAGCAGCCAGCGGAGAGGCCATCAATGAGTCGCGTAGTAACAATGTGGAGAAGAGCACGATCGTACAGGGTTATCTGGAGCGTTCCAATGTACAGGTCGTGGATGAGATGGTCAACATGATCGTGGCACAGCGTGCTTACGAGATGAATTCCAAAGCGATCACCACATCCGACGAGATGCTTCAGCAGGCAAATAATCTGAAACGTTAAGCAATAGACAGACAGTAGCAGAAGGAGGAAACACATATGGACCTGAGCGGACTTAGTTCTATCTATACGGATTATATGAAGAGCCACAGCGACGATCAGAAGATCGAAAAGATGAAAGCGGACTGGCAGGAAAAAAATAAAGGAACCGATGACGAACAGCTGATGGATGCCTGCAAGCAGTTTGAATCTTATTTTGTGGAGCAGATGTTCAAGGAGATGCAGAAGACGGTTCCGGAGACTGATTACAGTTTTCAGTCTACCGGTACAATGGTAGATTATTACAGAGACAATATGATCCAGGAGATCGCATCCATGTCAACGGAACAGGGAGGACTTGGCTTGGCGCAGATGCTCTATGAGCAGATGAAAATGACAAATGTCTCAGAATAAAGACGAAAACAGAAGAAAAACAAAAGCTGGGGGCTGCTTTTTTAAGCAGTCCTCGTTTGTGGTTCAGAGGATACATGATGGAGACGTTAAAAGGCTATGTAGAGCATATCATATACCAAAATGCGGACAACGGCTATACGGTCATGAACTTTGTCTGTGAGGAGGAAGAGATCACCTGTGTGGGGACTTTTCAGGGACTCAATCAGGGTGAGAGCGTGGAGCTGCAGGGAGAATACATTGAACATGCGCTCTATGGGCGTCAGTTTAAGGCTCAGTCCTACACGATACTGACGCCGGGCGATATTGTCAGCATTCAGAGATATTTGGGATCCGGCGCCATCAAAGGAATCGGAGAGACGCTGGCGGCGAGGATTGTAAAAAAATTCGGTGAGGATACGTTCCGCATTATGGAGGAAGAGCCGGAACGGCTTTCCGAGGTCAAGGGGATCAGCGAACGGATGGCACGGGAGATCTCCGCGCAGGCGGAGGAGAGAAAAGACATGCGGGACGCCATGCTGTTTTTACAGAAATACGGGATCTCCAATACATTGTCAGCGAAGATCTATCATACGTATGGAATGCGGCTATATGGAGTGATGGAGGAAAATCCATATCTTTTGGCGGAGGATATTGCCGGGGTGGGATTTAAGCTGGCAGATGAGATTGCTGCCAGGGCGGGGATTCGCGCGGATTCGGATTATCGGATCAGAAGCGGGGTTCTGTATGTGCTTTTACGCGGTTCCTCCGAAGGAAATACCTTTCTGCCAAAAGAGCTGTTACTGCGGCAGGCCGGTGAGCTGCTTGGCATTGATGCGGAACAGATAGAGCCGCAGCTGGCCAATCTGATGATGGATAAAAAGATCGTCATCAAAGAGAGAGAGAATATGCAGATCATATATAGTATGCCATATTACTATGCAGAGCTGAACTGCGCCCGTATGCTTCACGATCTCAATGTTACTCTGGAACAGAGCGGCAATCTGCTTCCGGCGCAGGAAAAGCGGCTGTTGGAAAAGATTCGCTCTCTGGAAGCAGAGCTTTCCATACAGCTCGACAGGCTGCAGAGAAAGGCAGTGCTGGAAAGTATCAAAAACGGTCTCCTTGTCCTTTCGGGTGGTCCAGGGACAGGAAAGACGACGACGATCAACACGATCATCCACTATTTTGAGCGCGAAGGAATGGAGATTCTTCTGGCTGCGCCTACCGGCAGGGCCGCAAAACGGATGACAGAGGCGACCGGTTATGAAGCGAAGACGATTCACAGATTATTAGAGCTGAACGGACTGGCGGAGGGAAATAAAAAAGGCGTCTCCTTTGAGCGTAACGAGGAGAACCCGCTGGAGGCAGATGTTCTGATTATTGATGAGATGTCGATGGTGGATATTCATCTGTTCCAATCATTGTTGAAGGCGGTCATGGTAGGAACGCGGCTGATTATGGTGGGAGATGTGAACCAGCTTCCGAGTGTGGGTCCCGGTCAGGTGTTGAGAGATGTGATTGACAGCGGCGCATTTCCTGTCGTGATGCTGGAGAAGATATTCCGGCAGGCAGGGGAGAGCGACATCGTAGTCAACGCCCACAGAATTCACCGCGGGGAAGAGATTCAGGCCGATAATAAGAGCAGAGATTTCTTTTTTCTGGAAAGAAATGACGTTAATGTCATATACAAACATATGGTTCAGCTGATTACGGAAAAGCTGCCAGGGTACGTGAAAGCGGATATGTATGACATCCAGGTGCTGACGCCGATGAGGAAGGGAAATCTGGGAGTGGAGACACTGAATCGGATTTTACAGCAATATATGAATCCGCCGTCCGGGGAAAAGAAAGAATATGTACATGGAGAGATTTTATTCCGCGAAGGGGATAAGATCATGCAGATTAAAAATAATTATCAGCTGGAATGGGAAGTGCTCGGGCGGTATGGCATTCCTGTTGACAAAGGGCTGGGAGTGTTTAACGGGGATATGGGATCGATTGTGCAGATCAATGAATTTGCACAGAACATAACGGTAGAGTATGATGAAAGCAGACGGGTCACTTATCCGTTCGCCGGACTGGATGAACTGGAACTTGCGTATGCCGTTACCATCCATAAGTCCCAGGGGAGTGAGTATCCGGCGGTTATCATGCCACTCCTTGGCGGCCCCAGAATGCTGATGAACAGGAACCTGCTCTACACGGGGGTCACAAGAGCGAGGGACTGTGTGACGATATTGGGAAGCCGTGAGACTGTCCGTGCCATGATTATGAATGAACATGAGCAAAGGCGTTTCAGCGGCCTCGCAGACAGGATATGTGAAATTATGAGAGAATAAAAAATATAAGTATGCGATTGAGTCATCTGTTATTGGAACTGTTGTTTCCGAGGCGGTGTCCTGTCTGTGACGGAGTGCAGCCGCTGGGCCAGGTTATCTGCCCTTCCTGCGCGGACTCTCTGCAAGTTGTGAGAAGCCCGTTCTGCCGTAAATGCGGGAAACCTCTTGCCAATGAACGGCAGGAATATTGCGGGGACTGTGCCGGTGGTACACACCTCTATCTGGAGGGAAGGGCGTTATATGAATATCCCTGTCTCAAAAAGTCTCTGTATCGCTTTAAATATGGAGGCAGAAGAGAATACGGGGAATTTTATGGTACAGAGATGGCAAAACATCTGAGTACGGTCATCCGCCGGTGGCATCCAGATGCGTTTGTGCCGGTGCCCCTGCACAGTTCCAGAAAACGAAAACGGGGATACAATCAGGCGGAAGTCCTTGCGGCGTGGCTGGGAGTGATAACAGGAATCCCGGTAGAGAGGCATCTGATCATCCGCAGCAAAAAAACAGCTCCGCAGAAAAACCTGGACAGCCGGGCGCGTCAAAATAATTTGAAAAGGGCTTTTAAAATATCCGAAAATGATGTAAAATTAAATACGATTATTATCATTGATGACATTTATACAACAGGCAGTACAATAGACGCTATGGCGTCTGTTTTGTATGCTGCCGGAATTAAAAATATTTATTTTATTGCTCTGGCTATCGGCAGGAGATAAAGGGGGAGGTATTTGCTATGGAAGTACGTAATTGCAGAAAATGCGGTAAAATCTTTAATTATGTGGCAGGTATGAGGATCTGTCCTGCATGCCGCAACCAACTGGAAGAAAAATTCCAGGAAGTAAAAGAGTATATCAGAGAGAACAAGGGCGCGGGTATCCCGCAGATCTCTAAAGACTGTGAGGTTGAGACTTCTCAGATCCATCAGTGGATTCGTGAGGAGAGACTTGTGTTTTCGGATGATTCTCCGATCGGCATCAGCTGCGAAAAATGCGGAGCTACGATCAAGACAGGGCGATTCTGCGAAAAATGTAAAGCACAGATGGTAAATAATCTGAAGGACTCCATTGAGCCGGCAAGGCCGAAGCCTTCTGAGAAGAAAGATACGAAAGACAGTCCGAAAATGCGTTATCTGGACCGGTAATTTTACAGGCATATCGTTTTATGGTATACTCACGACAGGCAGGGATACCATAGCGGGGATCCATAGAAAGGAGATAAGGAGATGCTGAATGAGGAGCGGATCAAGCTGATGACAAAAATGGCTGCCTATGAAGAAAACGAAGGCAGACATAATATGACAGTCGGCAATTATTTCCGCAGCGACTATATCAGTCTTCAGGTTATGAAGTCTGTCATCAGCGCTACCCTCTCTTTTGCAATCGTAGTGGGGATTTATGTCTTTTATCATTTTGAAGAGGTAATGAAAGAAATTTATCAGATCGATCTGCTGGAGGCAGGAAGGGAATTTCTTCTTGCCTACGTGATTTTTACAGGGATATATACGTTTATTTCTTATTTCGTATATTCTTACCGTTATAATCGGGTGAAAAAAAGTCTGAAGAAATACAATTCTCATCTGGAAGAACTGTTCGAACTGTATGAGGAGGACAACAGAAGATAGAGAAGATTTCTGAAAGGAAGAACTATGACAAACTTACTGCTCTTAAAAGAGTACTTAAAGGGTATTTACGGGAAATATGAGATCTATATTACTCCGGTCGCAAAATTTCTCCTTACTCTGATTACATTGATACTGATCAACAGGAAACTGGGCTATATGAATAAGATCAACAGTATTTCAGTTGTTCTTGTAGCTGCTCTTTTATGTTCTTTTTTACCGATGAATTTTATTGTCCTGATTGCAGCGCTGTTTATTTTGTTGCATTTATATGCGTTTTCGCTGGAGTGTGCGATCGTAGTGCTGGCGCTGTTCCTTGTCATGTTTCTGCTGTATTTTCGGTTTTCGCCGAAAGATACGGTGAACGTGATTCTCACTCCGATCTGCTGTTCGCTGAACCTGCCGTTCGTGGTACCGGTTTCGGCGGGGCTGATCGGTACACCGGCTTCCGCGGTATCCGTGGGCTGCGGTGTTATCGTTTATAGTATTTTGCAGTATATCTCTGACAGTGTTTCCACATTGAGTTCTATGGATGCGGAGAACGCTATGCAGAAATACCGCTATGTTGTGGATGGACTGCTGAACAATAAGACAATGCTTGTCATGGTCTTTGCCTTCGCGGTCACGGTGCTTGTCGTATATTTAATTCGCCGGATGAGCATCAATCATTCGTGGACGATCGCCATCATTGCGGGAATGCTTGTCTGTATCTGTATCTTGTTTGGCGGGGATCTGATGCTGGACACCAATATATCGATCGTGTCGACGGTGATTGGAGCGGTTTTGTCTGCCGCAGCCGTGAAATTTCTTCAGTTTTTTGTCTTTAATGTGGATTATTCCCGGACAGAATATGTACAGTTTGAAGATGACGAATATTATTATTATGTGAAAGCGGTTCCGAAGATAACAGTAGCCAAACCGGCGAAAACTGTCAAAAAGATCACATCCCAGAAAACAAGTGTTGCACAACCGCCGCGTACGACCGGCAGTGTGATCAGGAAATCTGATAAGAGTGGAATGAAGTAAGAATGGGTCAATTAGCAAATTATGCAGGAATCTATTTAAACCGGCTGCATGTGCCGAATATAAGGTGGACCGATGTTTTGGAGATTATGATCATCTCCTTTTTGGTGTACCAGATTATCTTGTGGATCAAAAATACCCGTGCGTGGTCCCTGCTGCGTGGTATTGTGATTATCATGGCTTTTATTCTCGTTGCTGCTTTGCTCAATATGACGACGATCCTCTGGATTGCAGAGAATGTCCTCAGTCTGGTAGTGATCGCCACGGTTGTTGTATTGCAGCCGGAGCTGCGCCGGGCATTGGAACAGCTCGGCAGAACGAACTTTTTTGCTTCGCTCGTGCCGTTTGACAGTTCCAGAAGTCTGGATGGGCGGTTTTCTGACAAGACGATGCAGGAGATGATCAAAGCATGTTTCGAGATGGGAAGGGCCAGAACGGGAGCGCTGATCGTCATTGAACAGAATCAGCCACTCAGCGAATATGAGAGAACGGGAATTGAGGTTGACGGCCTTCTGACAAGCCAGCTTCTGATCAATATATTCGAACACAATACGCCGCTTCATGACGGCGCTGTGATCGTCAGGGAAAATCGTATCGTATCCGCCACCTGCTATCTGCCACTGTCCGATAATATGGGACTGAGTAAAGAGCTGGGGACGAGGCACCGTGCAGGCGTGGGTATATCAGAAGTGACGGATTCTCTCACAATAATCGTCTCTGAGGAGACGGGACATGTAAGCGTTGCCTATGAAGGGCAGCTGCATCGTAATCTGGACTCGGAGGAGCTGAAAGGGAAGCTGCTTTTAATCCAAAACAAACCGATTGAAGAGAAAAAGAGAAGATTGTGGAAGGGAAGGTCAAAGAATGAAGAAGAAGTTGACAGCTAATCTGGGCCTGAAGATTCTGGCAGTCTTATTTTCCGTTGTCACGTGGTTTATTGTAGTGAATATCAATGATCCGGTAGATAAGACTGTGATCCGCAATGTACCGGTGGAAATATTGAATGCCGATGTTGTGTCTGCGCAGGGAAAAGTATATGAAGTATTGGAAGGTACGGACGTCATTGATGTGACGATATGGGCAAAGCGCAGTATACTGGATACGCTGGGCAAGGAGAATATCATAGCGACGGCGGATATGCAGGAAATCAATCTTATGGACACGATGGTGCGCATAAAGTTGGCGACCAATAAGTATAATGATAAACTGGAGAGTATCAGTTCGTCCACGGAGAACCTGCTGATCAGTGTGGAGGACCTGAAGCGGGCACAGTTCGTGATCGAGACGGCTACTGTTGGAGAACCGGCGGAAGGGTATATTTATGGAACGATCAGTTCCGAGCAGAATCTGGTCAGTGTATCAGGACCGGAATCGGTCGTCAGTCGTGTTGACCGGGCTGAGGTGTCTGTGAATGTGTCCGGATTATCACAGGACATCAGGACGGACGAGACGATAAGACTGTATGACAAGGACAATAATCTGATTGAGGATAAAAATCTCAAACGAAACCTGGATCAGGTAAAAGTAAATATCGAGATATTACAGACAAAGCGAGTTCCGCTCAGTTTTACCTCTATGGGAGTTCCGGCACCCGGATACGCGCTGACAGGGGTGATCGAGAGTAACCCTTCCACTGTGCTCATTGCGGGAAAAGGCAATACGATTAAAAATATCTCTCAGATTGAAATTCCGGAGACAGAGCTGAATGTGAACGGATTCACCAATAATATGGTGGAAGTAATCGAACTGAAAAAGTATCTGCCTGATAATATTTCGCTGGCAGATCCGAATTTCAATGGAAAGGTCAATGTTACTGTCCATATTGAAAAAGAGATCTCATCGGCAGTCAGAATAGCTGCGGAGAATGTGGCAGTCACAGGAGTTGCGGATGGCATGACAGGAAAGATCGTGGAACCAGAGGAGGGGATCAGACTGAACGTTACCGGACTGCCAAAGAATCTGGAGAGTCTGGATGGGGCGCAGATCATTGCCAGTGTGGATGTGGCAGGTTATATGGCGCAGCATTCTCTGACACAACTGCCGGCGGGAGAGTATGATATGAGTCTGGAACTGGTGCTTCCGGAAGGAGTGGAACAGGAGGAGTTTTTCGTAAAAGTACAGATCAGTGACAGTGAGATGTTGGAAGAGCAGGAAAATGAAGAATAAAGAATAGAGGTAGAACAGGCGATGGGAAGATTATTTGGTACGGACGGAGTAAGAGGTGTGGCGAATGAGGAACTGACTCCAGCGTTTGCGATGCACCTGGGTCAGGCAGGGGCATATGTACTTACAAAGGAGAACAAGCATAAGCCTACGATTATGGTTGGATGTGACACCCGTATATCGGGAGATATGCTGGCAAACGCTCTGATGGCGGGCGTATGTTCCGTAGGGGCAAACGCGGTCTATGTGGGAGTGGTACCCACGCCGGCAGTGGCTTATCTGACGAAAAAATATAAGGTGGATGCCGGTGTTGTCATTTCAGCTTCCCATAATCCGGTAGAGTTTAACGGTATTAAGTTTTTTGACGGAAACGGATATAAATTGGCGGATTCGATGGAAGATGAGATCGAGGCGCTGATCAGGAGCGGTATGAAAGATGTGAAATTTCCGATCGGTTCCGGTGTGGGCAAGATCAAATACCGCACGGATGCGAGAGAGGAGTACATCAATCATGCAGTTCAGACTGTAAACGTAGACTTGAGCGGACTGAAGATTGTTGTGGACTGTGCAGAAGGGGCTTCTTTTTATACTTCCGTGGAGACATTGAAGGAACTTGGGGCGGAAGTGATCGCGATTCATAATAATCCGGACGGAACGAATATCAATGCCAACTGTGGTTCGACTCATATGGGAGAGCTGATGGCCCGGGTCGTATATGAAAAAGCAAACATCGGGCTGGCTTTTGACGGCGATGCGGACAGACTGCTGGCAGTGGACGAAAGCGGCAAGGTTGTGGACGGCGATCAGATTATGGCGATCGTCGGCAATCATATGAAACACCAGGGAAAATTAAAAGGAGATACGATTGTGGTTACGGTCATGAGTAATCTCGGATTTTTCCTGATGGCGGAGAAAATGGGGATCAAAGCGGAGCAGACAAAGGTAGGCGACCGTTATGTGCTGGAGCGTATGCGTGAGATCGGTGCAAGTTTGGGTGGTGAGCAGTCAGGGCATGTCATTTTCCTTGATGAAAACACGACCGGCGATGGCTTGCTGAGTGCACTGCATTTACTGCAGGTTTTGGTGGAGACAGGAAAACCGCTGTCAGAGCTTTCCAAAGTCATGGAAGTGTTGCCACAGGCACTTGTCAATGCAAAAGTTCCGAATCATAAAAAAGAGCGCTATATGGAGTATCCGGAGATTGCTGCGGCCATTGAAAACCTGAATGGTATGTTTGCGGGACAGGGAAGGGTATTGATCCGGCCATCCGGAACAGAACCTCTTGTACGTGTGATGATTGAAGGGAAAGATCAGCGTCTGATCGAAAAAGAAGCCAGAAAGCTGGCAGAACTGATTCAGAACTGCTTGTTGTAGGCCTGATTGTACTTGTGGAAACCCCAAATACGTGATATGATGAAACAAGGGATATATCATATCATGCCGATATGGGATAAGATATTGTTTGGAGGAAGTTATATGGTAAGCCAGAAGGTAGTAATTAAAAACCCAACAGGACTACACCTGAGACCTGCCGGCATCCTATGCAAAGAGGCGATGCAGTTTAAATCATTGATAACATTTACATTTAGAGAGGGTACTGCCAATGCCAAAAGTGTATTGAGCGTGCTTGGCGCTTGTGTTAAGTGCGGTGACGAGGTAGAGTTTGTGTGTGAAGGTGAGGACGAGGTAGAAGCACTGAAAGCTCTGATTACGGTTATCGAAGGCGGTCTTGGAGAATAATGAAATTGATCCTGATCGGTCCACTCTCTGAGTGGGCCGATTTTTGCTGCATGGGAAATTTATTTTCACAGACCTGGAGTTAAATTCAGAAAGGGAGGAAATAAGATGTTAAATCATAAGCGTTATCGGAAGAACCCTGTCGTGGACTATCCTCAGCGACAGTGGCCGGGAAAAGAGATCGAAAAAGCACCAATCTGGTGTAGTGTGGATTTGCGGGACGGTAATCAGGCATTGATCGATCCAATGGTAGTGGGAGAAAAGATCGAGATGTTCCAGTATCTGATTAAGCTGGGCTTTAAAGAGATCGAGATCGGCTTTCCGGCGGCCAGCCAGATCGAGTATGATTTCCTGCGACAGCTGATCGACCGCAGGATGATTCCTGACGATGTAAAAGTCCAGGTATTGACGCAGTGCCGTGAAGAACAGATCGCGAAAACATTTGAGTCGATCGAGGGCTGCAAACAGGCGATTGTGCATATTTATAATTCCACATCCACATTGCAGAGAGACGTCGTGTTTCATATGGACCGGGAGGAGATCAAAGGGATCGCTATCAAAGGGACACAGCTTGTAAAACAATATGCAAAGGATTTCCCCGGCAAGATTATTCTGGAGTATTCCCCGGAGAGCTTTACCGGAACGGAACTGGACTTTGCCCTTGACATCTGCACTGCCGTACAGAAGGAATGGGGGGCGACAAAAGAAAATCCGATCATTATCAACCTGCCGTCTACAGTGGAGACAAATACCCCCAATGTGTATGCGGATCAGATCGAGTGGATGAACAGTCATTTTGAGGACAGAGAGAGTATTATTCTGAGTGTACATCCGCACAATGACAGAGGTACGGGCGTGGCCTCCGGTGAGTTGGCACTTCTGGCAGGCGCACAGCGCGTGGAAGGAACATTGTTTGGCAATGGAGAGAGAACGGGGAATGTGGATGTGCTCAATATTGCCTATAATATGTTTTCTCAGGGAATCGATCCCGGCCTGCATATCGAAAATGTCAACGAAAGTATTGAAATATATGAGAGATGCTGTAAGATTCCCATTCATCCGCGGCATCCTTATGCGGGTAAACTGGTGTTTACCGCATTTTCCGGCTCTCATCAGGATGCGATTAATAAAGGGGTCCATGCGATGCAGGAGAGGGGCGGACAATATTGGCAGGTGCCGTATCTTCCGATTGATCCGGCGGACATCGGCAGAGAATATGAGCCGATTGTACGGATCAATTCCCAGTCCGGCAAGGGCGGCGTAGCTTTTATCATGGATACTTATTTCGGTTTCAAACTGCCGAAAGCAATGCACAAAGAGTTTGCAGAGACGATACAGTTAATCTCCGAGAAGCAGGGTGAAGTGTCTCCGGAAGAGATCATGGAGCAGTTCCGGATCGAGTATCTGAATCAAAAGGAACCGCTTCATTTCAGAAAGCTGCATGTTTCTGACTTGTCAGGGGAAACTAAGTCTCAGTTCGATACCAAGGTCTCTGTAACCTACAGTGATCACGGAGAGACGAAAAGTTTTGAGGCTGTGGGCAATGGTCCGATTGATGCGGTTCAGCGAGGGATGCAGGAGAGCATTGGCGTCAGCATCAAAGTATTGGACTACGAGGAACATGCGCTGCAAAGTGGCGCTAACTCTCAGGCGGCCGCATATATACATCTTTTGGATTCGAACAGCGGCAGAGTGACTTATGGAGTGGGTGTCAGCTCCAATATTACGAGAGCTTCGATCAGAGCGCTGTTCTCGGCTGTGAACCGGCTGGAACTGGGAAAACGGGAGGTATGATACTGGCATGAAAAAAGTGATTGTGACAGGATGCAATGGGCAGCTCGGGAGAGCATTTAACCGGGTTATGGAGGATAACACAGAATACAGTCTTGTGAACACGGATGTGGGCGAACTTGACATTACGGATATTGAAAAAGTAATGGCGCTTGCGAGAGAGGTGAAGCCCTGTGCGATTCTTAACTGCGCTGCGCATACAAATGTCAACGGTTGTGAGACGGACCGAGACGGCGCATTTATGATCAATGCCATCGGGGCGAGAAATCTGAGTATTGCGGCGCAGGAGACAGGTGCGAAGATGATACAGATTTCGACGGACTATGTCTTTTCAGGGAATGGGGATAAACCATATCGGGAATTTGATCCGGTAGATCCGATGAGTGCCTATGGCAGTACAAAACTTCAGGGCGAGGTTTTTGTCAGAGATCTTTGCAGCAGGTATTTTATCCTGCGTACAGCGTGGCTGTACGGTGAAGGAAATAATTTTGTAAAGACAATGCTCAGGTTGTCAGAGACAAACGATAAGGTGCAGGTCGTGCAGGATCAGTATGGAACGCCGACCTATGCGATGGAGCTGGCAAAGGCAGTGGCATACCTGCTCCCCACGGACAATTATGGCATCTTCCATGCGACCTGTGAGGGAGAGTGCAGCTGGGCCGCATTTGCCAGGGAAATCTTCCGCCTTGCTGGGAAATCCACGGCAGTGGAAGGGATCACAACGCAGGAGTATGAGGAGAAGTTTCCGGGGCAGGCGCATCGCCCGGCGTACTCGGTTCTTGACAATTACATGTTTGAGCGGACGACAGATTTTAGATTTGCATCGTGGGAAACAGCGATTGCAGAATATGTGAAAACGCTGTAAGTCACAGTTTAAAAACATGATATAAGGAAAAAGTAAGGAGCCGCCACATTCTGATTTCATTTATCATAAATGTGGGGCTCCATCTTTGTACCTCGGTGATTAAACAACCCGTTTAAAATATTCAATCGTTTTTTTCAAACCTTCATCGAGAGCAATGTGAGGCTCCCAATCGAGATGTGTTTTTGCAAGATCAATGACAGGCTTGCGCTGAAGCGGATCATCAGATGGCAGTGGCCGATAGACGATCTGGGACTGGGAACCGGTAAGCTGAATCACTTTTTCCGCAAGCTGTAAGATCGTAAACTCTCCCGGATTACCGATGTTACATGGGCCGGTGAACTGATCCGGCGAGGCCATCAGCCGCACCATGCCTTCAATCAGATCGTCAACATAACAGAAACTTCTTGTCTGGGAGCCATCGCCATAGATTGTTATGTCTTTGTTCTTCAGTGCCTGCACGATAAAATTAGAGACGACACGTCCATCGGACGGGTTCATGCGGGGACCATACGTATTGAAGATACGCATGACCTTGATCTGCAGTCCGTGCATCCGGCGGTAATCAAAAAACAGAGTTTCCGCCACTCGTTTGCCCTCATCATAGCAGGAACGGACACCGATAGGATTGACGCAGCCGCGGTAGGTCTCAGGCTGTGGATGAACTTCCGGGTCGCCGTATACTTCGCTTGTGCTGGCCTGCAAGATTCTGGCGCCTACCCGTTTGGCAAGACCAAGCATATTGAGTGCGCCATAGACGCTTGTTTTTGTCGTTTTCACCGGATTGGCCTGATAATGGACAGGGCTTGCCGGACAGGCGAGATTGTAGATCTGGTCGACTTCCACATATAGAGGTTCTGTGACGTCATGACGAATAAATTCAAAATAAGGGTTGGACATCAGATGACGGATATTGTCTTTGCTTCCTGTGTAGAGATTGTCAACACAGATGACATCGTTTCCGTCCTGAAGCAGTCGTTCACAGAGATGGGAGCCAAGAAACCCGGCTCCTCCTGTTACAAGTATTCGGTTCATATCATTACCTCAATTCAGGAAAAAAGATTATATTTCATAATGCAGTAGAGAGCGCGGAAACCGTCTTTGACTCCGATCTTCTTGCCCTGATTGTATGAGCGGGGGTAATACGAGATCGGCATCTCATAAATCCGGCAACGCTTCTTAGCTACTTTGGCAGTGATCTCCGGTTCAAATCCAAACCGTTTTTCCTCAATGGTGATAGACTGGATCAGCTCACGACGGAACATTTTATAGCATGTCTCCATATCGGTCAGGCCAAGATCGGTAAAAAGATTCGACAATAGTGTCAGAAATTTGTTGCCTGCCGTGTGATAGAAACGTTTGATCATATATTTTTCCCCTCTTGCGTAACGGGAACCATATACGACGTCCGCATCTTTTCTGCCACAGATAAAGGGTTCGAGAAGGCGGACAAAATCTTTGGGATCGTATTCCAGATCAGCATCCTGTACGACTACAATATCGCCGGTCGCGGCCTGAAATCCCTTAGCGAGAGCAGCGCCTTTTCCCTGATTGCTCTTGTGAAAGATCAGACGGTCGATCTTTGCGCGGAGCGGGCCCTGCAGAAGATCTCTTGTTCCGTCCTGGGAGTAGTCATCCACGACGATAATCTCCGTGTTTTTCACACCGCAGTCGCGAACAGCATCCAGGACTGTTTCGATCGTATCTTTTTCGTTGTAGCAGGGAATGACTACTGAAAGCGTGATAGTATCCATTGTCTTATCCATAAGTATACTCCTTTAACTAAAATGATCACTGTTTTTACAAGTGTTCATAGTATATCACATTTTTCGGGAGAAATCCATTTTTTGTGAGACGGGAAATTTTTGGGCGTTTCTATATCATAAAAACATATCGTATTTATGAAGCAAACCACTGCGGAGAAAACTGCCGCAAAGTCTGCACGGGAAATCCTGCGGGTGCGATTCCTGTTATAAAATCTGACGGAGCAGGAAAGATATGGCATATTTATTGAAAAAGAGGACAGGATATATTATAATAAACTAATTGTTAATACGAATGACAGCAAACAGATCAAAAGAAAAGACAGGGAGACAACGGAAATGAAAATAGCAGTAGCAGGAACGGGGTATGTGGGGCTGGTGACAGGGGTATGCCTGTCGGAGCATGGACATACGGTGACTTGTGTTGATGTAGATGAAAACAAAGTGAAAATGATGGAGAGCGGGAAATCTCCGATCTATGAGCCGGGGTTGGAAGAGCTAATGGTGAAAAATATGGATCATCTGTTTTTCACTACAGATTATAAAAAAGCGTATGTGGATGCGGACGTGATTATCGTGGCCGTGGGAACGCCGGAGAAGAGAGATGGTTCGGCGAATCTTGCCTATGTATTCGGGGTTGCCGGGCAGATCGCTGCCAGTGTGACGAAGGAATGTGTCGTGATCATCAAATCTACCGTACCGATCGGCACCAACGATGAGGTGGAAAGAATTTTAAATGAGAATCCAGGGGAAGTGCCGGTGCATGTGGCTTCTAATCCTGAATTTCTGGCGCAGGGAACCGCAGTGCCGGATACGATGCACGCGTCCCGTATTGTCATCGGTGTCAATGACGATTTTGCAAAAGAAAAGTTGTTGGAGATGTACAAGGATTTTGATGCGCCGATGATGACGTGTAACAGAAGAAGCGCGGAGATGATCAAGTATGCGTCCAATGATTTCCTGGCGCTGAAAATATCTTATATGAATGAGATTGCAAATCTGTGTGAAGCCATAGGCGCCAACGTAGAAGAAGTGGCCAAAGGAATGGGCTTTGATGAGAGGATTGGCAAGCGGTTCTTACATGCGGGTATTGGTTACGGCGGGTCCTGCTTTCCGAAAGATACAAAGGCGCTTCACCATCTGTCAGCACAGAACGGCTGTGAGATGCGGACGGTGAAAGCGGCTATAGAAGTAAATGAAGGGCAGAAATACAAATTATCAAAAAAGGCGAGAAAACATTATGCTGATTATAACGGCCTGAATATCGCCGTGCTGGGACTTACGTTTAAACCGGGGACCGATGATCTGCGGGAAGCACCATCGCTTGTCAATGTACCGGTATTTCTGGAAGATGGCGCACATGTAAAGGCATGGGATCCGGTAGGTGCGGAGAACTTTAAAAAGCGGATTCCGGATGATAATATCTCATACTGCAGTACGGTGGAAGAGGCTTTACAGGATGCAGACATCTGTTTTATCTTTACGGAATGGAAAGAGGTAAAGGAACTGTCTCTGGACACATATTCCAGACTGATGAAAAAGCCGATCGTTATGGATGGACGCAACTGCTATCAGCTTGATGACGTCAGAAAAGTGCCGATCATATATGAAAGCATTGGCCGGGAAATTGTCAGCACGATAAGTTAATATCAATAGGACTTAAGGGAACGGTATGGCGTCTGCTGTACCGTTTTTGCTATGTAATAGAAAAATCAGTATATAAAAATACGCTGTCGGTCTCCGCGATTGAGGGCCTGATGCCCGGGCACTGTGTTATTGTATCTTCAACGACGGGAGTTGCAGACTATATAAAGTCTTATGAAAATGGTTTCGTCTATGAGGCCGGAGATGTAGCAGGGCTTGCGGCAGGGATCCGCTGGACTCAGTTTGTCTCTCCTTTCGTAGGCTGAACATAATATCTCCACTCATTTGTTTCGCCGAATCTCCCATAACTTTCTGTGGTGGCCATGATTGGGACAGTCAGACGATCCGCGACCGTATCGTCCTCGGTGAGGAAAACGGGAGCGCCCTGCTCCAGACGGAAAATCCCGGTATTGTCCACTCCTGCTACAAAGGTTTCTCCAGGCGCCAGCGTAGTGTCAGGGAGGTTGAATTTCAGACTGCGGACCGGAATGCTGTTGGACAGGGCGTATGCCCCCATGTCTATTGCGGACTCGGAAGCATTGTACAGCTCGATCCATGCCCCGTCTGCGCCAGCGTATACTTCGCTGATGAGAAGCCCGCTGCCGGCGTCTGAGGGAACGGTTATGAGTTCCACGGTAATCCGGTCATTTCGGATCAGAGAGGCGTCCAGTGTGACCTCCGGGCTGTCGACCCGTTTACCGTTTATCTTCCAATGAGAAAATGCTCTGTTTTCATTGCAGGATGCGGACAGAGTGAGCGGGTAATCCCCGTAGTAAGTTCCCTGGAAATCCCCATCCGAGGCGATCAGCTCCGTGGTACTGAAACAGATGGAAGTACCGGTCCGGGGCGCCTTTACTGCCAGTGTGTAAGGGCAGGAAGGGGCGAAGGTATCCTGGATATAGTTGCGCAGTTCTTCTTTTCGGGCAAAAGCGCTCTCCTTCAGCAGAGATACATTGCGCTGTCTCTTTGCCTCGTCCTCGGGGGAGTAATAGTAAGAAGCGATGAGGTTAAAATCCTGGTTTGCTTCATTGATGACCACATCCAGGTGCTCCCAGTCAAAAAGCCCACTGTTCATCAGGTCGCAGAGCGAATTGAGAAAAGCGGTTTTGTATTCGGATACCTGGATGAGAGAACCCATCACGGTGCCATCTTCTTTGATATGATCAAAATATGCGGTCCACAGATCGTCATCTTCACGAAAATCCCAGATACAATCCAGATCGTTGATCAAAAAGCGGAACTTTCCGTCCGAATAGGGCGCATCGGTGCGTTCACCCGTATAGCGCCAGATGGCATAATTTTTTTTCGGAAAATCGGTGTTGTTGAGTAGCAGTTCAAAGGCGTAATAAGAAAACATATCATTCATCGATACGGTTTGTTCCAATGTGTTTTGATTTTCCGCAGAGAGGATCGGGGATTTCTCGATGGCGGGATAGCTATAATACAGATCCTCATATCCGCCGGCCTGTGTACAGGCTCTCTCGGTATCTTTACAGATTTGCAGGAAATTTTTACCGAGCCGTGTCTTGGCGCTGGTATTATGTTTGTTATAAGTGTCCTGAAGCTGAGCGACACAGTAGAGCTCTCCGTTGAGAAAGACCATGGCGGGGCGGGCGCCTGCCGTCATATAACCTGCCTCGTCAGCCAGCCGACTGCCGACATTCCAGCGCAGCATCGTTCCCCTCTGGTCGGGTTCCCGGGCGCCGGCATTATACTCGTTGCCACCGTTGCGAAAGACCAGATTGTTGAAATCCTGAATATGAGGAAATTCGGTGCCTCTCGTATTATAATAGTGAAAAATGTCGTAGGAAAAAGAGGGATGACGACTGTCATATTTTGTACCAGCGAGTACTTTCAGGGAATAAGGATAATGGGTCATGGACCCATGGTCGCCGTCCACACATAAACCGATATTCTGACTGATCACATTGGAACCGTCCGGTTCGAAGACATCCATGTGAGCGGCACGGATCCATTCATCGCCCCGCTGTTTGCAGTTCTGCTCTTCGAACTCCTTCCAGTCTTCTTCTGTGGGACCGCAGTCAGCCATCGGATAGAGAATGCCGGATTCCTGCGAGTACAGATCTTCTGGGTCTGCCGTGATGGAGACAACAAGGGCATTTGTCCAGACGGCAGCATTTTTTCCCACAAAATAAGTAGCCGTATATGGTCCGCCTGCCACGCGCTGACTGCGGTCACAGACGACCGCCTTGATCGTGACGGCTATGATGTCGTCACCGGCCTCACAAGTGATAGGCCCGGTATAAAGCGGCGAGGAAGCATTCGGAGTACTTCCGTCCAGGGTATAGTGTATTTGCAGATGTTTTGTCCGGGGCGAGGTAAGAGATAAGGCAACCTGAATGTCGTCCGCATAAAATCCGTTAGCCATAGAAAAGGAAAAGCTGCTGTCAATGTCTGAGGTCAGCAGGTGACTGCCTGAAATACCCCAAAAGAGAGAGGAGAATAATAAAAGACTGAAAACGATCAGTATCATAACTGCTTTTTTGTGTCTGGACATCATATAAGCCTTCTTTCTGTCGGTCATGTCCTGAGGGGGTATCATTCGGATGGCAGAAAATGAGATGCTTTCTGCAAAATTGTCCGTTTCATGAATTTCTCTGTCACCCAAATCATCTCATCTAATAAAATCCCGCGACGAGAAAAGCAATCAGAATGCCGAGAAGGGCGCCGGCCAACACCTGTAAAGGAGTGTGCCCAATAAATTCCTTGAGGTTATCTTCTATGCTGAGACCTTTTCCCATATTGGAAAAAAGAGCGATCATCTCATTGATTACTTTTGCCTGAATACCGGTTTCTCTTCTCACGCCAATCGCATCGTACATAACGACGATGGCAAAAAAGGCTGCCATGGCAAATTCAAAGCCGGCACTCCCGTAATGTAAATAGACGGAAGTGGCAAGGGCGCATACGGTGGAAGAGTGAGAGCTGGGCATTCCGCCGCTGCCAACCATACGCTCGGCATTGAAAGTTTTTGTCAGCGCCGCGTGAATCATCGTCTTCAGGATCTGGGCGATCAGCCATCCGAGAGCGGCGGAAATAAATATTTGATTGGCGGCGATTCCTCTGAAAAAGTTCATTGTTTTTCTCATTCTTTCTGTCGTTATTTTAGTACAAAGCTCTTTTTAGTTTACTACCATTTCCGACGATATTCAAGAGGTGTCATATTTTCTGCGCGTCTGAACATTCTAATAAAATAGGCCGGACTGTGAAATCCACAGAGAACGGAAATTTCTTCTATGTTTTTCTGCGTGTCGAATCTGAGAAGCGATTTGGCATGGGAGATTCGGCAGGCCATCAGGTCGTTGCCTGGAGTTGTGCCAAAACATTTGCGATATTCCCGAACGAGATAATATTTGCTGATAAAAAAAATCTGTGACAGTTCATCCAACGATATTTTTTCGGCATAATGGGAAAAAATATATTCTCGGATCTGTATCAGTTTACTCTGGACAGAATGTGCGTCGGACAGCCGTTTTTTGCTCTCCGGGAAGCAGGTAGTGCATAACTGTGTCAGATATTTGTGGGATAACAGTTCCCGGTAAGGATCGTTTTTTTTATACAGTTCAAGCAGAGCGGAAAGACAGCCGTTGAAAACAGCCGGATTGCCGGGGGTAAAAACACAGGGAGAATTTTGCAGGAGAAACTGCGAATAAAATTCAGGCGCATCCTTCCCATAGAAATGTACCCACTTCAATTCCCACGGGGAAGAAACACTGCTCTCATGCGAGTAGGGTAGCGCACAGTCGACCCAGGCGCAGTCTCCCTGATGAAGCTGCCAGGTACGTTCTCTGTAAGTCAGAGTACCCTGACCGGAGGTGACGATGAAAAATAACAGAGAAGACAGGTTTTGCCGTTTGCTGATATGAGGGTGGAGACTTTGCAGAGTGCCGATTTCCTGGACATACAGGTAATGTTCTTTTGCATAGGGAGAGGGGGTCACAAGTACCCTGTCGGAGGATGTATTTATCATGGTTAATCCTTTATGTAAAGCAATATTGTATTATTTTAGGGCAATATATTTTGTTGATAGTGATATTATATATTGTTATACTACAAAAAGAAATCGCAAAATAATGAAAAAGAAGGAGAATAGAGGATGAACAATGTAGCGTTGATCACAGGAATCACAGGTCAGGACGGAAGTTATCTGGCGGAATTTCTGTTGGATAAAGGATATGAGGTACATGGACTGATCCGCAGACATAGTATTTCCAACACAGACAGGATCGATCATCTGATCGCGTCCGATTATCATAAAGTGAAATTTTTTCTGCATTTTGCCGATACGACGGATTCCAGTAATCTGATGCGGCTGATCTCAGAGATACGGCCTACGGAAGTGTATAATCTGGCAGCCCAGTCTCATGTAGGGATTTCCTTTGAAGTGCCGGAGTATACGGCGGAGGCGACCGGCACGAGCACATTGAAGCTGTTGGAAGCGATCCGTGTCAACGGCGGTAACTGTCGGTATTATCAGGCGTCTACTTCCGAGCTGTTTGGCGGGCTGCCGGAGACGGCGCCGCAGAGTGAGAAGACACCGTTTTATCCGAAGAGTCCTTATGGAGTGGCAAAACTGTATTCTTACTGGATCACGGTCAATTATCGGGAATCATATAATATGTATGCCTGCAACGGTATCTTATTCAATCATGAGTCTCCGCGCAGGGGAGAAAACTTTGTCACAAGGAAGATCACGCTTGCCATCGCCTCTATGGTATCGGGGAAGCAGGACAAGCTGTCTCTCGGAAATATGAACGCCAAGCGGGACTGGGGTTACGCGGGTGATTATGTGGAGGGCATGTGGCTGATGCTGCAGCAGGATAAGCCGGATGACTATGTGCTTGCCACGAATGAGACACATACGGTGAGAGAGTTTGTGGAGGCTGCATTTGGCCAGCTTGACATTAAGATCCGCTGGGAAGGCGAGGGCATCCACGAAAAGGGTATAGATGCGCAGACCGGCAGGCTGCTCGTCGACATCAATCCGGAATTTTATCGCCCGGCGGAAGTCGAATTTCTGTGGGGTAATTCCACGAAGGCGGAGATGGAGCTTGGCTGGAAACGGAAAGTAGATTTTAACAAGCTGGTGGAGATGATGATGGACAGCGATATGAAAGTGATCGCCGGCATGGATTGTAAGACATACAGGAAACAGAGAGAACAGAAGGAACAGACAAAATAAGGGGAAAAACATGGAAAAGACAGATAAGATTTATGTAGCGGGACACAGAGGACTGGTAGGAAGCGCCATTGTGCGCAGCTTGAAAGAGCAGGGATATGAGAACGTGATCGGGCGTACCCACAATGAGCTGGATCTGACTGATCAGGCGGCGGTCAGACGTTTTTTTGAGGAAGAAAGACCGGATGTCGTCGTGCTGGCAGCGGCCAAAGTAGGTGGCATCAATGCCAACAATACGGCTCCGGCGGACTTTGCCTATGAGAATATGCAGATCCAGTGTAACGTCGTCAAATGCAGCCATGACTATCATGTAAAAAAACTGTTGTTTCTCGGAAGTACCTGTATCTATCCGAAGATGGCGCCCCAACCGATCCCGGAGAGCGCGCTTTTGACAGGGCCACTGGAAAAGACAAATGAGGCATACGCCATCGCCAAGATTGCGGGCATGGAGATGTGCCGGTTTTTCAAATTACAGTACGGAGATAATTTTATCAGTTGTATGCCAACCAATCTGTACGGACCTTACGACAACTATGAACTGAACGGCTCTCATGTGATGCCGGCAATGATTCGCAAATTCCACGAGGCGAAGGTGTCGGGGACCCCGACAGTGGAGCTCTGGGGAACAGGGACACCGCTGCGGGAGTTTCTCTATGTCGACGATATGGCGGATGCCTGCGTCTATCTGCTGGAACACTATGATGGCGAACAGCATGTCAATATCGGTACCGGCAGGGAGCTGACAATCCGGGAGCTGGCGGAGCTCGTGAAAAAGACGGTAGGATATGAAGGGGAGATCGTATGGAATAAAGAAATGCCGGACGGCACACCAAGAAAACTGACAGATGTGTCGAAATTACATGCGATCGGATGGACGCACAGGGTGGAACTGGAAGAGGGAGTCAGACTGGCCTATGACTGGTTCCGCGAACATGTGGACTGTGCCAGAATGTGATGCCGGGACAGATGCAGCCGGGAGCAGGACAGGCAGCGGCGGCGGGAACTGGCGGTCAAAAAGATAAAATAAAAAGGAAAGACAGACAACGATGAAACGATATGGAATCATTATGGCAGGAGGGAGCGGGACGAGGTTCTGGCCGCTGAGCAGAAAGCGCCTGCCGAAACAGTTTTTGAATCTGACGGGAAAGGAGATGATGGTCAATGAGACGATCGATCGTCTCAGCCCTGTGATTGCGAAAGAAGATATTTTTGTGGTGACGAATGCGGCCTATGCGGCTCTGACCTTTGAGGCAGCCCGAGGAAGGCTGGCTGAGGACCATATTCTCAGTGAGCCGGCCGCGCGTAACACGGCAGCCTGCATTGGTTATGCGGCGATGGAGATCATCAGGAAATATGGAGACGGTGTGATGGCGATCTTTGCTTCCGATCATTATATCAGGGAAGAAGAAGCGTTCCGGAGCGTGGTCGAACAGGCGATCCGGGAGGCGGAAACGTCTGACAGGCTTGTGACGATCGGCATCAGGCCCACGTTCCCGGCAACCGGCTACGGCTATATCAGGAGGAAACGTGCGGACAGCCCGGAGGTGGAGGAATTTGTGGAGAAGCCGGATCTGGAGACGGCGCAGCAATATCTCGACAGCGGCAGGTATCTGTGGAACAGCGGGATGTTTGTCTGGAAGGCCTCTGTGATCCTCAAGCGGTTTGCACAGTTGCTGCCGGACATTTATGCCTGCCTGATGGAAATTGGAGACAGTATGGGGACAGAGCGGGAACGGGAGACGATCGAAAAAATTTATCCGCATATTCCCAAAATTTCTGTCGATTATGGTATTATGGAGCGGGCGGACAATGTGATTGTGCTGGAGGGCGATTTCGGCTGGAATGATGTGGGCAGTCTGGACACGATCGAGGCGCTGTATGAGCCGGATGAAAATGGCAATGTGGTGCATGGAGATACGATCCGGCTGCATACGAAAAACTGTATCAGTTATGGCACAGACAGGCTGATCGTCTTAAACGGCGTGGAAAACCTGATTGTGGTGGAGACGGATGATATTGTGCTTGTCAGTGACAAAAGCAGAGCCCAGGACGTGAAAAAGATCGTAGAAGGGCTGGAAGCTGACGGAAAAACGCACTATTTGTAAAATCCGGCGATATTTATAAATTTACAAAAAATCTCTCTTTTGTTATGATTTTACCAGGAAGCAGGGCAAATCACCAAAATAGGAAGGAAAGGGAGAAAATATGAAGAGCAGCGAAACAGATGCCGTCGAATTGGAACGCTATGTGACAAAACTGATGCTGGACATGGGAGTCCCGGCGCACTTAAAAGGATATCATTATCTGCGCAGGGCGATCATCATATCCCAGCAGGATCTGGAGACGGTGGACAGTGTGACCAAACTTCTGTATCCTGAGATTGCCAAATATTTTAAGACGACAGGACAGAAGGTAGAGCGGGCGATCAGAAATGCCATCGAAGTGTCCTGGAGCCGGGGAAATCAGGATACCTTTGAAAAACTGTTCGGATACTGCGCTGCGGAGGGGAAAGGCCGTCCCACAAACAGTGAATACATTGCCAGGATCGCAGATAAGGTCAGGCTGGACATCAGAAGCAGAGATTTGATTATGATGATGGCATAAAACAGCGGGACAAATGATAACTTTTAGAATCAGAGAAACATACCGAGGAAAAAAATGATACGGTTTTTATTATGCGTTACCATACTTCCTGTGATACAGGGGCTTACGTTGATCAGACTGAAAAAAGAAAAAGAGACGGTCATGCTGACGCAGTGTTATATGATGGGACTTTTGTTTTTATTCTTGCTGGCGGAGACCGTCTCCTGCATTGCAGTTAAACTGGAATGCAGTTTTACTTTTTACTGTAAGATGCTCGGCATCGCTGTCATTGTGAGCAGTCTGCTCTCTTTGCTGCTAAACGGCAGGCAGGCAGCAGGACTGTATCAGAAGATCAGGAGATATTTTACATGGAAGCAGGGAAGCAACTGCGGCCGGATGCGGCAGCGTGTGGAGATTGCCATGCTTGTTCTTTTGTGTCTCATGCAGATTGCCTGTTATTTTCTGTACATACCGGATACGGGGAGCGATACGATGGCGGAGACGATTTCAGTGACAACGCTGACGGATACGATATTCCGATATAATCCGGTCACCGGGCAACTGCTGCGATACGGGATGTATCCTCTCTATAAGTTTGCATCTCTGCCGCTTTTATACAGCGCTCTGTGCTATCTGTGCGGTCTGCCTCTTGACCATTTTCTGTACTATGCGGTTCCTCTGTGGGTGCTGCTGATGAATTATGCGGTCTTGTGGGAATGCGGACGGCTTTTTTTCGGTGAACAGAAAGAGAAAAGGCGGATGTTTTTTATTTTTATGGCGCTGCTGACGATTATGGGGGACGCAGAAACGTCTTCCTACGCATATACTCTGCTCCATGGCGGGTGGAAAGGGACGGCAATGGCTGCGGCGGTTGTCGTTCCTTTTGGTGTCTGTATCGGATATTATTTGTTTGTGGAAAAAGAGCGGATATACGGAGGAATCGGTGCCGCTCTGGTTCTCTGCGGACTGCTCTTTACAAAGCCGCTCTTTTCGCCGGACAGCTTTGCCTATACGGACGGTGATACCGGAAGACAGTGGGGGCTGCTCCTGTTGTCTGTGCTTGCTTTGTATCTGGTGAGAGAGAAGACCGGAAAACAGTGGAGGAAGCAGGAAGTGTTTTTCCTGGCAGTCTGTCTTTTGCTGGGGCTGATCTCGGGAAATGCGCTTGTAGTTCTCGGCGCAGCCTATGCCGGCACCTGTATCTGGGGTGTGGCGCAGGAGTGGCAGAAGGGCAGGACTGTACTGGCCGGTTTTGTTATTTTTATCTGTATGACAGGCACGCTGCTTCCCTTTCAGGCAGAGCTGTTGAAAAAATGGCATGTTTCTCAGGCAGATGAAGAAATACAGGATAAAATAACAGCTCTTGCGGATAATTATGAAGGGAGAGTTATGCTGGCCGCACCGGCATCAGTGATGGAACAGGCGAGGATACGCAATGAAAAGATCACACTGCCTTATGGCAAGGACTTATGGTATAGTGGCTGCAACAGGGAGATCGCAGACGTATACACGGAGGAAGAGCTGATTCTGTATGAGCAGATGAAGATCGACTATGAGCAGCCGGACACGATAGCAGCCATAGCTGCAGAGCTCAAATGTAATATTCTCGTCATGCGGGAACGGATGAGCGAGCAAGCCGAGCGCCAATACGGCTGGGAGGAGAGCGAAGGGACCACAGACTACGCGGTCTACTGCCGATAGACATTCTTTCCAAAAATGGAGGAATATGGTATAATATCGAAAGATATTATACTGCCGGATGGCATCAGCCGCATGTCCGGAGGACATGGTATACTGTGCAGGCAGGCAATGAGCAGTGAGAAAAAAGACAGAGTAAAAATGCGCCGTACTTGTACGGAAGCATTTTTAGCGAAGCGGAATTGAGCGGCACTGCGAAGCAAGACGCGGCACTGCGTATTATTAAAAACAATGGAGAAAATAAAAAGGATGAAACTGCTGAGTGTGATTGTTCCCTGCTATAACGAAGAGGAAAATGTGCCTTATTTTTATGAGGAACTGCTGAAACAGGAAGCGGCCTTGCAGGAACGGGACGTTGCACTTGAGCTGATCTATGTGGATGACGGTTCCAGGGACGGGACGGTAGCGGAGATCAAAAAATTATATCAGAAGGACAGCAGAGTCCATATGGTGTCTTTTTCCAGAAATTTCGGGAAAGAGGCCGGTATCTATGCAGGGCTGAAGAAAGCGTCGGGGGACTATATCGTGCTGATGGACGCCGATCTGCAGGACCCACCCGCTCTTCTCCCGGAGATGCTTCATTATCTTGAGGAAGAGGGATATGATTCTGTGGCTACCAGGCGGGTGACGCGCAAGGGTGAGCCGGTGATCCGTTCCTTTTTTGCGCGGAGATTTTACAGTCTGATGCAGAGAATCTCGCAGACGGAGTTCGTTGACGGGGCCAGAGACTATCGGCTGATGAGAAGGGCCGTGGTTGATGCGATTCTTTCGATGCCGGAATATAACCGTTTTACAAAAGGAATCTTTGGCTGGGTTGGCTACCGGACGAAATGGCTGGAGTATGAGAATGTGGAGCGCCTCAAAGGGGAAACAAAATGGAACTTCTGGAAATTGTTTCTCTATTCCCTCGACGGGATTCTGGCGTTTTCGACGATGCCACTGGCCTTTGTGTCCGTGATCGGGCTGGTGTTTTGTCTGCTGGCTTTTGTGCTGATTTTATTTACGATCGTAAGGACAGTCATATTCGGGGATCCGACTTCCGGCTGGCCGTCGCTTGTCTGTATTATCTCTCTGATCAGCGGCGTGCAGCTTATGTGTCTGGGAATCGTGGGCCAATATTTATCCAAAATGTATATGGAAGTGAAAAACAGACCAATTTATCTTGTAAGGGAAGAACTCTGATCATTCCGTAACAGGAAGGAGAAAGAGAAAGACATATGAAAGCAAAAGTGAGTATTATTGTTCCGGTCTACAATGTCCAGGCTTTTCTGGAGGAGACGATCCTCTCTGTGATCGATCAGGAAGAGACGGACTGGGAGCTGCTTTTGGTAGACGACTGTTCCACGGATGGAAGTCCGTTGATTATGGAGCGCTACGCCGCTTCGGATAAAAGGATCAGAGTGATCCGTCAGACAAAAAATCAGGGGGCGGCAGCGGCCAGAAACCGGGGGCTGCAGGAAGCGGCCGGCAGATATATTGCTTTTCTGGATGCCGATGACCTGTGGAAGCCACGGCGGCTTTCGGCGGAGCTGACATTGATGGAAGAAAAACAGGCAGGGTTTGTCTTTGGCGGCTATGAATTTGCTGATGAGACGGGGAAGGGAACCGGCACGATTGTCAGAGTACCGCAGACGCTTTGCTATCGGCAGGCTTTAAAAAATACGACGATTTTTACCTCCACTGTGTTGCTTGATACAAAGTGCATTCCCAGAGAACTGATGAGAATGCCGCTTGTGAAAAGTGAAGATACGGCAACATGGTGGAACATTTTGCGCCACGGGTATACGGCATATGGACTCGACGAAAATCTGGTTCTTTACCGCAGAAGCACAGGCACGCTCTCTTCCAATAAGGTGGAGGCGGTCCGCAGGATCTGGCATCTCTATCGGCAGGTAGAGAGACTGTCCGTACCGTACAGTTTTTATAACTTTGTGTTTTATGCGGTCCGTGCCGTTTGGCGCAGAGTTTGAGGAGACAGGTTTTATGAGAAAACTGGAAACTTATAAAAGACTGATTTTGATCGCCATGTCTTCCATCTGCATTGCTTTGCAGATGGGCGTGTATGCGTTGTTCTGGTATGGCTATTACAGTGAGCGGATGTATCTGAAGTTTTATTTTAAGGGACATCTGCTGATGCTGTTTGTATATGGTGTGCTGTTATTTTTTTTCTCGCAGATGTACGGAGGGATGCGTATCGGGTATCTGCGGTCAGGAGAAGTGCTGTTTTCTCAGATCTTTGCAACGGTCTGCGTCAATGCGATCACGTATTTACAGATGTGTCTGATGGTTCGCGGATTTCTTGACATCAGGCCGATGTTTTATATGACATTTTCTGAGGCGGCGGTCATTCTTTTGTGGACGGCGGGAAGCTCGGCGCTCTATAAGCGGATCTTTTCTCCGCGTTCCCTTCTTCTTGTACATGGGGACCGGCCGGTAGAGGATATTTTGCAGAAATTTGCTTCAAGAAAAGATAAATATCATGTCAATAAGTGTGTTCACATCGGTGTGGGGATAGAAGCGATCTGTCAGGAAACGACCGGATATGACGGCGTTGTATTGTGGGACATTCCGGCAGGGATTCGCAATAAAATCTATAAATTCTGTTTTGGACAGGGAATCCGCGTCTATATTATGCCCAAAATACCGGACATTCTTATCAAGGGAGCCGATCAGCTCCATCTGTTTGACACACCGATCCTGCTTACGAGGGAATATGTATTGAGCGTGGAACAGAGACTGGTCAAGCGGATGATCGACTTTGTCTGTTCTCTGCTTCTGTGTGTGATCGCTTCTCCGATCATGCTTCTGACAGCGGCGGCCATTAAAGTTTATGACAGAGGGCCTGTGTTCTATAAGCAAATCCGCTGTACGAGAGATATGAAGCAGTTTTATATTATGAAATTCCGCAGTATGAAGGTGGATGCGGAGAAAGACGGGGTGGCACGCCTGGCGTCCAAAAACGATGACCGGATCACACCGATTGGCAAATTTATCCGCATGGTACGAATTGATGAGCTGCCACAGCTATTCAATATATTAAAAGGCGAGATGACGTTTATCGGACCAAGACCGGAGCGGCCGGAGATCATCCGGCAATATCTGGAGGACATGCCCGAGTTTGTATTCCGGACAAAGGTCAAGGCGGGGCTTGCCGGATATGCACAAGTATATGGAAAATACAATACGACGCCTTATGATAAGTTAAAACTGGATTTATTTTATATTGAGAACTATTCTGTGTGGCTGGACATCAAACTGATGCTTCTGACATTGAAGATTCTGTTTAAACCGGACAGTACGGAAGGCGTGGAAACGAGTCAGACAACGGCGCTGAAGAAATAGCGGCTCACGGAGGTCCTGCGAAAGGGTGGGCAGACGGGAGGCAGCGGTTGGGAATGGATGAGGAAAGTATGACAGAGAGAGAATGGATGAGAGAAGGACTGGATATTAAACTGACGGCCCTGCTGTACCGCAGAAAAATATGGATCGCTATCGTCTGTGCGCTGGCTGGGGCGGTTCTGGGCGGCGGCCTTTATTTCGTGATCCATGTCGTCTACGCGCCTGCCAGAGAGTATCAGGGAATATCAAAACTATATTTAACATTTGATGAAGATGACGACGGAGACGCCTATCAGTATTATAATGGCTACACATGGAATGATCTGATGGGGACGGAGCCAATCCTGGATAAGATCATGGAAGGAGTACCTGCCGGAATGACGCGGGAAACGGTCAGAGATTCAATAACGGCTGATATACTCTCTGACATCCGGCTGCTAACTGTCACGGTAACGACCCATGATCAATCGGAGACCGACAGTATTTTGCGGGCTGCGGAAGAAGCGCTGGTTCGTTTTGGGAAAGAGATGATTGAATTTGAGAAGATCGAAGTCATTGAGCATGGCCATTCGGCGCTGCTGGCAGTGGCAGATGAGACGGTGCGTGCGGTGATTGCAGGTGCGGGCGGCGGGTTCCTGGCCTCTTTGATCGGTTTGGCGCTTGCCTGTATATTAGATGACTCCGTCTATGTGCCGACCGATTTTGAAAAGCGGTATGGGTATCCGGTGCTCGGTGTGACGTTTACCGGAAATGAGGAGGCGGGCAAAGAGGCGCTGGAACGACATATCCGCCTTGTAACAGCAGATAAACCGGATGTTATTTATATAGAAACAGGAAATCCGAAAATTGCCCTGCCGGATGAAGCCGGAGGCGGCAGAGGTGTCATTTTGCACATCCCTTACGGAAGCGGCAACGGCAAGCTACTGGAGCGGTGGATTGCAGAAATAAAGTTAAATAATGATATAATTTTGGGAGCGGTAATCACCGACGCGGATCTGAAACTTTACCGTCTGTATTTTGCGACATTCGGCAGAGCCGGCAGAAAATATAGAAGGAACAGCAGTATGGAGCCGGAGGCAGGCAGGGAAGAGAGGGAGAGACTATGAGACTTCAGCAGCTCATCTCCGCGGTCGATCAGATACCGGCGCAGCTCGTAGATAAGATGAATGTGAATTGTGACGCGGTGCTGATTAACCAATGTGATCATTTTGGTTATGAGGAGATCAGACGGGGCGGGTACCTGATCAGAGCCTACAGCCTGAAGGAAAAAGGGGTCGGTCTGAGCCGCAACAACGCGCTGATGCGCGCTGATGGAGATCTCTGCCTGTTTTCTGATGAAGACATCATCTATGAAGACGGGTATGAGAAGAAGATCATCGGGGAGTTCGAACGTCATCCGGAGGCGGACATGCTTCTCTTTAATGTGGAAGTGTGCGAGGCCAGACGGACTTATCACAATGATGCCTATGAGAGAGTGAGACTTTATAACTGTGGCCGCTATCCGGCCTATAGCTTTGCCATGCGCACGGAGACAGTACACAGAAAAAACATTTGTTATTCATTGCTGTTCGGCGGCGGCGCCCGGTACAGCAACGGGGAAGACAGTTTGTTTATCCGCGATTGTATCAGGAGCGGTATGCGAGTATACAAAACACCTGTTACGATTGGCAGAGAGCAGGAACGGGAGTCAACCTGGTTTTCCGGGTATCATGAGAAGTTTTTCTTTGACCGGGGTGTGTTGTATGAACATTTATATGGCAGGCTGGCAAAGCCTGTGGCCATGCGTTTTCTGCTGGCGCACAGGGCGGTCATGTGCCGGGAGATACCAGTGAAGAAAGCTTATGAACTGATGTGTCAGGGGCTGAAGGAAGCGAGAAAATAGAGGAGAGCCATGACTGTATATATCATACTGACGATCGTCACAGTGGGAATAGCGGCTTTGGTGAGAAAGCAGGAAGACACAATGGCGGGGGGCTGTCTTATGACGAGACAACAGGCCTGTAACCGGGTCTGCCTGCTTGCGCTTTTTTTGCTGTTATTTGCGGTGTCTGCCTGTCGTTATCAGGTAGGAAATGATTACAGCCGTTATGAAGAGTTTTTTCATCTGATTCCTCTGAAGCAGGTCGTGCCAACAGAATTTGGGTTTAATCTTATCGTGCTGGCGATGCAGTCTTTATTTGGGATTGATACCAGGCTGACGATTTTCGCCCTTTTTGCCTTTGTGACGATCTGCTTTATGCTTCAGGCGGTATATGACCAGAGCGAACAGTTTCTTTTTTCTTTTTTTCTGTTTATGACACTTAGCTATTATTTCCAGAGCCTGAACACGGTGCGCTATTACCTCGCCTGGTCGGTGGCAGTGTTTTCGATGAAATATGTGCTCAAACGTCAGTATGGCAAGTTTTTGCTGTTGATCCTGCCGACGGCTACCATTCATAAGTCGGTACTTATTGTCATTCCGATTTATCTGCTGGCGAATCTGACGTGGAAGCGGTGGCACTTCATTGTCCTGGCGTTGTTTGCCGTGAGTGGTCTTGTGCTGAGAGATTTTTATCTGCGGGTGATCGTGGCATTGTATCCAAGCTATGAGAATACGTCCTATTTGGATGGCGGCACTTCTGTAATTAATATTATCAGGATTATCGGAGTCTTTTTCCTCACCCTGCTCTATTATCGGGCGGCGATTGCCGGTCAGAGGCAGAACCGGTTTTATTTTCACCTGAATCTGTTTGCCCTGCTTTTGTATACCTGCGGGTCCTTTGTGCCGGAAATATCGAGAGTGGGATATTATATGACGGCGGGACATATTTTTCTGCTTCCTTCCGTGATCAGGCAGATACCGTCCGTATCACAGCGCAGGTTCTGGCGGGTTGTGGTAATCGGGGCGGCGGTGCTTTATTTTGTGATCTTTCTGATCAAGGCGCAGGACCCGCTTGTGCGGATCGTGCCCTATCACACATGGATATTCCCGGGAGGTATATCCGGAAAGGCGGTATAAATGGTAAAACAGATCACGTTCAGCGTCGTCATCGTCTGTCTGAATGCGGGACAGGAATTATTGCGTACGGTGGACAGCGTGCTCAGACAGAGCTATTCCAACTATGAAATCATTGTCAAGGACGGAATGTCCGGGGATGGTTACGTGGAGAGACTGCCCGCGGATGAACGGCTCCGCATTGTCCGTCAGAAAGATAAGGGGATTTACGACGCCATGAATCAGGCGATTTCGCTGACAACGGGCGACTATGTGATATTTTTAAACTGCGGCGATTACTTTTATGACGAAAAGGTGCTGGAGAAGGTAAACGCATGGATTGCTACGGATAAGGCGTCCACGGAAATTTACTATGGTGATATTTATAACCGGAACGTATCGGCGAAAGTCATTTCCAATCCCCATATCAATGCTTTTGCCTGTTACCGGAATGTGCCCTGTCATCAGGCGTGCTTCTACAGCGGGGTGCTGATGAAACGCAGGCGTTATCAGCCGCAGTATAAGGTGCGGGCCGATTACGAACATTTTCTTGGCTGCTATTTTGAGGACGGCGTACGCCCTGCGGCAATGCGGATTGTAGTCGCTTCCTATGAGGGCGGCGGCTTTTCGGAGACGAAAGAAAACAGAAAACGTTCCAGGAGAGAGCATGAAGAGATCGTAAACAAATATATGAGCAGACGCCAGATTCTGAAATATCGTTTCCTGATGACAGTCACACTTGCACCGCTGCGGACGAAGATTGCACAGAGTGAAAAACTGTCCGGTATTTATCATAAAGCAAAGGCCTGCATTTATGCGCGAAAAGAAGGATGAAAGATAAGAGAAGAGCAATGAAAGTATTATGGCTTTGCAATATTATGCTTCCGGCCATTGCCAGGAGTCTGGGGTTTCCTGCCAGCAATAAGGAAGGGTGGCTGTCCGGTCTGGCTGCGATGATCGGGAGCGAAGGGGATAAAGAGATGGAGCTCGGTATCTGTTTTCCGGTGGACGGGGAGCCGATACGGGGCAGGGCCGGCGCACTTGCCTACTACGGATTTCCGGAGGATATGGTCCATCCGGAAAATTATGACGCTGCCCTGGAGACGGCTCTGGAAAAGATTATAGAGGATTTCGAGCCGGACATCGTTCATTGTTTCGGCACAGAATATCCGCATACGCTGGCGATGACAAGGGCCTTTGACAGGCCGCAGCGCACGCTGATCGGTATTCAGGGGCTGTGCTTTGTCTATGCGGATGCTTATATGGCGGATCTGCCGCAGCGGATCTGCAGGCGGACTTTGCTGCGGGATTTCCTGCGGAAGGATAATCTGTTGCAGCAGCAGGAAAAATACCGCAGGCGCGGAGAATATGAGAAGGAAGCGATCAGCCGCGCGGCGCATGTGACCGGGCGGACTGACTGGGATAAAAAATGGACGGCGGCCGTCAATGCGGACGCATCCTATCATTTTATGAATGAGACGCTGCGGCCACAGTTTTACGGAGCGCAGTGGGACAGACGGCATTGCCGCAGGTTCAGCATTTTTTTGAGTCAGGGCAACTATCCGATCAAGGGACTGCACTATATGCTGGAAGCACTGCCGAAAGTGCTGGAGCGTTATCCGGGGGCGCACGTATATGTGGCAGGTGACGAAATCACCCGCTTTAACACTGTCAGGGAAAAGATCAAAATATCGAATTATGGAAAATACCTGCGGGAGTTGATCGGGAAATACCATCTGCAGCAGGCAGTGACCTTTCTCGGACGGCTTGATGCCGACCAGATGCTGGAGCAGTATTTGCGGAGCCATGTCTTTGTCTCCCCGTCCGCGATTGAGAACTCGCCGAATTCGGTAGGGGAGGCGATGCTTCTGGGGATGCCGGTCGTCAGCTCAGATGTTGGCGGCGTCCATAATATGCTGACAGCCGGAAAAGAAGGCTTCCTGTACGAGCCGGCAGATACGGATGCTCTTGCGCAGCATATCTGCTTTATGTTCGATGAGAGAGAGGAAACGGCTGTGCTGGAAATGGCGCGGGCAGCCAGAGCGCACGCACTGCGTACCCACGACCCGCAGAGCAATTACAGACGGCTGATGGAGATCTACCATGAAATTTACCTTTGTGTCTAATTATATCAATCATCATCAAATACCGATCGCTGATCTGCTGTATGGAAAACTGGGAGAGGACTATTGCTTTATTCAGACAGAGCAGATGGAGCAGGAGCGGGCGCAGATGGGCTGGAATGTCAAAAGAGATCTGCTGCCGTATCTGAAATGCTGGTATGAAGAGCCGGATGTGTGCGGCAAGCTGGTGCGTGAGAGTGAGATTGTCGTATTCGGCGGCGTGGAGGATGAGCGATATATCGAGGAGCGGCTGCGGCTGGGGCGGCCTGTCATCCGTTACAGCGAACGGCTGTACCGGGAGGGGCAGTGGAAGGCCGTCTCTCCGAGGGGACTCCTGAAGAAATACCGGGATCATACGAGGTATCGGAAGAAAAATGTCTGGTTACTATGTTCGGGCGCTTATGTGGCCTCGGATTTTCATATTGTGCGGGCCTATCCGGACCGGATGTATCAGTGGGGATATTTTACCGAAACGAGGTACTATGAGATGGAGGAGCTGATGTCCGGCAAGCCCGGCGCATCGGGAAAACCGGTGGAGCTTTTGTTTGCGGGGCGTTTTCTGCCGCTGAAACACCCGGAATATCCGCTTATGCTGGCACAGCGTTTACAGGAGAAGGGGCTGCCCTTTCATCTGACGATGACTGGCGGCGGTGAGCTGGACGAGAGTTTGCGGGCGCAGGTACGGGAAAACGGCCTGCAGGAAAAGGTCACATTTACCGGCTACCAAAACCCGTCGGAAGTGCGTGGCTATATGGAACGGGCAGATATATTCCTGATGACGAGCAATTATCTGGAAGGATGGGGCGCGGTTATCAACGAGGCGATGAACAGCGGCTGCGCCGTCATTGCCGATGCGAAGATCGGTGCGGTGCCGTTTTTACTGAAGCATGAAAAAAACGGCATGGTCTATGCCGATAAAAATCTTCGGGAATTTCTGGAATATGGAGAGCGGCTTGTCAGAGACAGGGAGCTTTGCAGGCATCTTGGTAGGAAGGCATATGACACGATTGTCAGATTGTGGAATCCGCAGTTTGCGGCGGAAAGCCTGCTGAAATTCGCGGAAGGAATCCTGGCCGGAAAGCCCTGTTATAACAGAGAAGGGCCATTGAGCAAGGCGGCCGTCATCTCTCCGCGGGCAGGGTATGCTTATACGCGGGCAGAAAAAAGCAACAGATGGTCGGAGGATAAAACAGGCTCCGGAAAGGTTGAAAGATGAAAAAACGAATCTATGTGTGCCATACTTTTTATAATGTCTATGTCTCTTTGCTGAAAGAATGGAATCTGCCGCAGGAAGAGCAGGGGCAGGCGGATATTGCGCTCAGCACAATGTCTACCGATTTTTCCGGTCTGAAGGAACGGCTGGAGGCTTCCGGGGTATTCGGCAGCGTCTTTTTGCTTGACGAGAAGCGTGACAGTCATTTCCCGGAGCTGGCGAAATATAAAAAGTCATACCATAATATCGTGAGGCATCTCTATAACCGGATCGTCTATACCAAAAAGCTGGCCAGACTGGAAGAACCCTATATGACGATTGACTTCCGGCAGTATCAGGATATTTATGTCTATTGCGACAGCGATCCGATCGGTTATTACCTGAATTACAAACATATTTACTATCATGCCATGGAGGATGGTCTCGACTGTCTGAAATATCTCGACGGCGCTCACTATGACAACAGGGGGCACTTTAAACTGAAAGCCTTTCTGGCTTCCAAAAACGTAATCTTTATCCAGAACGGCTATGGCAAGTATTGTCTGGATATGGAGATCAATGATCTCTCGTGTCTGCGTCACAGGTGTCCGAAATATAAGGTTGTGCCGAGAAAACCGCTGGAGCTTGGTCTGACTTCCGGCCAGAAACGAACGATGTTGCGCATCTTTATGGAAGATGCCGGGGGATTTCTGCGGGAGCTCGGAGAAAAGGCGTCGGGTGACTGCATTTTATTTCTGACACAGCCTCACCCGAAGTCGGAGGAGGCAAGAGTGCATATCTGCCATGATATTATCCGGGACTACTGTCAGGGCTGCCATGTGGTGATCAAACCTCATCCGCGGGATCTGATCGACTATGGGAAGCTGCGGCCCGACTGCACAGTGATCAAAGGAAGATTTCCGGTGGAAGTGCTCAATTTTGTGGAAGGGGTGCACTTTCGGAAAGTGATTTCCATTGCCACAACGGCGCTGGACACAATCGACTTCGCGGACGAGAAGATCAATCTTGGCGATACGTTCTGGGATAAATATGAGGACCCGGAAAATCATAATTGGAGAACAGTATAATGAAAATTTATCGCAAACTCATGGTGATCATGAATGGAAAACAGAAACGGACGATGGGGCTTTTGCTGGTGATGATGGTATTTGGCGCCTTTTTGGAGACGGCGAGCATCTCTTTGATCATACCGGTGATGACACTTGTGATCAGCCCGGATGCGGTGGAAAAAAACGAGATCATGGCCGGCGTTTACCGGGGGCTCCATATGAGCAGTCCAAGGCAGTTTACTGTCTTTGTCATGGCGGCGATGGTAGCGGCGTTCGTCTTTAAAAATCTGTTTCTGTTCCTGCAGCAGAAAGTGATGTACCGTTTTGTATACAAAAATCAGTTTGAGACGCAGGAAAAGATGCTGCGCAGCTTTGTCAAGAGAGACTATGAGTTTTACCTGAATATTGAGACGTCGACGATCCAGCGTATCATTGCCGCGGATGTTGTCAATGCTTATCTGCTCATTCTCTCGCTCCTGCAGATCATTTCGGAATGTATTGTGTTCTTTATGCTGGCGGTGGCGCTGCTCGTTGTCGATTTCAAAATGACGCTCGTGATTGCAGGGCTGCTTGTGGTGACGCTCGTCGTTGTCAAGGAAGTGATCAAACCGATCATGCACCGCACCGGAAGAGAGAATCAGGATTATAGCAGCCTGATCTATCAATGGCTCTCGCAGACGGTGGGCGGCATCAAAGAGATTAAGATTATGGGCCGGGAAAATTATTTTATCGGCGAGTATGCCGAGCGCGGGACGCATTATGTAGCAGCCATGGAGCGGCTGAACCTGTTCAGCAATGCGCCGAAACTTTTGATTGAGACAGTCTGTATTGCCGGTATGGTCGCCTATATGCTTGTGATCGTGCTGTCGGGAAAGGACCTGACGGAGATGATGCCGGCGTTGTCCGCCTTTGCCATGGCGGCAGTGCGGCTTATGCCCTCCGCCAACCGTATTAACAACCAGTTGACCCAGCTCGCCTATTATGAGCCCTTTTTCATGAATGTCAGCGATAACCTGCTGGAGGAGACGAGCGAGGAAAACATTGATCTGTCATACGCGCAGGACCGGGAAAAGATGCCGGTAGAGCGGGAGATTACCTTACAGGATATTACGTTTGCCTATCCCAATACGGACAAGCTCATCTTTGACCATGCGCAGATGACGATCCCGGTGGGCAGTTCCGTCGGTATTGTCGGCGGCTCCGGCTCCGGTAAGACGACGATCGTCGATATTCTGCTCGGTCTGCTGAAAGTGAAGGAGGGAACGATCTGTGCGGATGGCACGAATGTGATGACGGACTATCGCGGATGGCTGAAAAATGTCGGCTATATTCCGCAGATGATCTTTCTGCTTGACGATGATATACGGAAGAATGTCGCGTTTGGCATCCGTGAGGAAGAGATCGACGAGGAAAAATTATGGTATGCGCTCAAGGAAGCGCAGCTTGATGAATTTGTAAAGACACTGCCGGAAGGTGTTCATACGGGCATCGGAGAGCGCGGTATCCGCCTCTCCGGGGGACAGAGACAGCGCATTGGCATTGCGCGCGCGCTATACAATGACCCGGAAGTGCTGATTCTTGACGAGGCGACTTCCGCGCTGGACAACGACACCGAGGCGGCGATCATGGAGTCGATCAATCGCTTCCAGGGCAGGAAGACACTTATCATTATCGCCCACAGACTGCAGACGATCGAAAAATGTGATCTGGTGTACCGGGTAGAAAACGGCGGGATACGCAGGGAACGGTGATGGAAAATCGTTGAAAGAATTTGAGGTAAGTGTACAATATATGAAGTCGCAGGAAGCCAGGGAGCATCTGCGCAGCGTTCTGTAGGAGTATGGGATGAAACTGAGTATTATCGTGCCGTTTTATAACATGGCAGCGGGCAGAAAACTGAAGTACTGTATGGATTCACTTGTGAATCAGACGGTGGAAGATTACGAGATTGTGGCGGTGGACGACTGTTCTCCCGATGAGACGTATGAGCTGTTGCTGGAATACGGGCGGCGCTATCCGGAAAAAGTGCGGGCGCTGCGCACGCCGGAAAACCGAAAACAGGGCGGCGCCCGCAATCTCGGCCTTGCACATGCCAAAGGGGAATGGGTCGGGTTTATGGACGGCGATGACTGGGCGGCGCCTGATATGTATGAAAAGCTGCTGGCAAAAGCCGGGGAGACGGGAGCGGATGTCGTGGGCTGCGATCTGCATGAGACGCATGAGCACAGCATGAAGATCGGACGTATCGTCAACGCCAATACCATCGATCAGACCGGGCCGCTTGATGAGGAAAAATATAAAAAGCTGATGCGCAATCCATGCAGTATGGTCATCAAGATCTATCGAAAAGAAGTTATAGATAAGTACCATCTCCGGTTCCCGGAAGGGATCTTCTATGAAGATAACTGTGCGGGGCCGGTATGGATGCTGCATTTCAGGCATTTTGAGAAGGTGGAGGAGCCGCTTTATTATTATTATCAGGACACAGTGTCTACGACGCACGCCATCAGCGAGGCGAAGTGCCGTGACCGGATGCGCGCGGGCGAGCTGCTTGTGGAACAGTGCCGGGCATATGGCTTTTATGAGCGATACCGGTCGGAACTGGAATTTGCCTACACAAAACTCTATTATGTGAATACGCTGTTTACGTATGTGATTGGAGTCAGCCGTCCGAAACTCCATTTTCTGAATGAGCTGAAGCGGGGACTGCTCCGTGAATTTCCGGACTTTCAGGACAATTCTTACTTTCGGCAGGAGTATGACAGGGAGCAGAAAAAGCTCATCCGCCTCCATATGAAGTCCAGTCTGCTGTTTCTGGCTTATTATGAACTGCTGACGGCGTATAGAAAATGGAGGAAAAGGAAAAAGTAATAACAGTGCAAATTTGCTAATACTGGAAAATTGTGGTAGAATACAAAAACAACTCTTATGAAACCTGAAATCAGCAAACCGAATGATCTGTTTTGGTTTGAAAAACTGGAGGACATGCAATGTTAAACGATAAAACGATATTGATCACCGGAGGGACCGGGTCGTTTGGAAAATGTTTTACCAAATATGTACTGACGCATTATGATCCGAAGAAGATTATCATTTATTCCAGAGATGAGTTTAAGCAGTTTATCATGCAGAATGAATTTAAAAGTCTGAATGAGAAAAATCAGCTGCGCTTTTTCATCGGAGATGTGCGGGATAAAGAGCGCCTTCGGAGGGCGCTGGAAGGTGTGGACTATGTGATCCACGCGGCGGCGCTCAAACAGGTGCCGTCCTGTGAATACAATCCGGACGAGGCGATCAAGACGAATATCCACGGCGCACAAAACGTGATTGATGCGTCGCTGGATGCCGGCTGTGTGAAAAAAGTGGTGGCTCTGTCCACCGACAAGGCGGTCAATCCGGTAAATCTGTACGGCGGTACGAAACTGGTGTCGGACAAACTGTTTATCGCGGCCAATGCCTATGCCGGTTCCAAAGATATTAGTTTTTCCATTGTCAGATACGGCAATGTGGCCGGAAGCAGAGGCTCCGTCATTCCGTTCTTTTACAATATTCTGCAAAACGGCGGCAAGGAGCTGCCGATCACCGATTATCGGATGACCCGTTTCTGGATCAGTCTGACCGAGGGCATAGAGCTCGTAGTCAAGGCGCTGGAGGAGGCAAAAGGCGGAGAGACCTTTATCTCCAAGATTCCGTCCTTTAAAGTCACTGATCTGGCACAGGCAATGCTGCCTGGCTGTGTGATGCCGGAAGTGGGAATCCGCGAAGGAGAAAAGCTCCATGAGATCATGGTGACAGTGGAAGACTCCATGACGACCTATGAGTATGACAAGCATTTTATCGTATATCCGCAGATGGTGTGGAGCAAGAGCAGGGTACCCCAGCCCACGGGGAAAAAGGTGCCGGAAGGATTCTCTTACAGCTCCGGCAGCAACAGCCAGTGGCTGAGTGTGGAGGAGATCAGAGAGCTTTTGAAAACTGTGGAATTGGAAAAATAGATGGACGTATTTTGATAGGGTCCCTGTGGCGAGTCTGTGATCCGTGCTCGGCCCGGGGATTCTGTTTTGTATGGGAGCGGTGACTGCCGGAATTTCCGGTTTTATCACAATATCGTTACCGACAGTAGAAAGGGAGTAGGAAGTATGGAAAGACCGGCAGCAGAGGGTGGTAAGCCAGTCAGAAGCACGAAATTATTTTATGGACATCAGTATATCGATGATGCGGACATACAGGCGGTCGTGAAGGTGCTGAAGAGCGATTTTCTTACATGCGGTCCTGAGATCACGAAGCTGGAGGACAGGCTGTGTCAGCTGACCGGTGCGAAACATGCGGTGCTGGCCAGCAATGGGACGGCGGCTCTGCACATGGCATGCCAGGCGGCAGGCATAAAGGAAGGCGACGAAGTGATTACGACGCCGATCACCTTTGCGGCCTCGGCGAACTGTGCACTGTACTGCGGGGCGAAACCGGTGTTTGCGGACATCAATGCCAGAACATATAATATTGATCCGCACAAGGTGCGGGAGCAGATCACGGAGCGGACGAAAGCGGTCGTGGCCGTAGATTTTACCGGACAGGCGGCGGAGCTTGAGCCGCTGCTGGAGCTCTGTCACAGAGACGGGATTGTTCTGATCGAGGATGGGGCGCATTCGATCGGCACGCTGTATAAGGGGCGGCCGGTCGGGTCGATCTCGGATATGACGACGTTCAGCTTTCATCCGGTGAAAACGGTAACCGGCGGCGAGGGCGGCGCGGTGCTGACGAATGACGATGCATTGTATACAAAGCTGAAACTCTATCAGACACATGGGATTACGAGGGAGGAGGCGCTTTTGCAGCATCCGTCTCACGGCGGCTGGTATTATGAACAGGTGGCGCTGGGTATGAATTATCGTATGACCGACATGCAGGCGGCGCTGATTAACAGTCAGTTGGATAAACTGGAGTATTTTATCCGCAGAAGAAAAGAAATCGTAGAGAGATATAACGAGGCATTCCGGGAGCTGCCGGAAATCGTCGTACAGGAGGAGATTCCGGAGTCCGACACGACAAGGCATCTGTATATTCTGCGCATCAGACCGGAACGGCTGAAGATCGGCCGTAAGGCGTTTTTCGAGGCGATGGCGGCAGAGAACATATTCTGTAACGTACATTATATCCCGGTCTACTGGCATCCTTATTATGAAAAACTGGGATATGAAAAGGGGATCTGCCCGGAGGCGGAAAAGCTGTATGAGGAGATGCTGAGCCTGCCTCTCTATTATGCCATGTCAGACGAAGATGTGGAGGATGTGATCATGGCTGTGCGGAAGATCTGTACGTATTATCGGAAATGAGACAGGCGGTTTCGTGGCAGAGAAGTGTGGGAGGTAGATAGATGAAAGAGCGGGTCGCTATCATTACTGCCAGGGGCGGCAGCAAGAGAATACCAAAGAAAAATATCCGTCTGTTTTGTGGGAAGCCGATTCTGGCGTACCCCGTGCAGGCGGCGGTTACCAGCGGACTGTTCACGGAAGTTATGGTCTCGACGGACAGCGAGGAGATTGCGCAGGCGGCAAGAGAGGCGGGGGCGAAGACGCCTTTTATGAGAAGCACAGAAACAGCGGGTGATTATGCCACGACGGCAGATGTGCTGCTGGAAGTATTGACGGAATATGAAAAGCGGGGCCGGACATTCGAGACGGTCTGCTGTATTTATCCGACCGCTCCCTTTGTGACTGCGGACAAGCTGAAGCAGGCGGTTGCACTGCTGGAGGAATCGTCCGTGGATGCGGTCGTACCGGTCGTACGGTTCTCATTTCCGCCGCAGCGTGCATTTGTCATACGGGACGGTCTGACTGTGATGAAGTATCCGCGGCATGCGGCCAGCCGTTCACAGGATCTGGAGCCGTACTTTCATGACTGTGGGCAGTTTTATTGTATGAAAACAGAGACATTTATGGAAAAAAGACAGATTTTTACGGATCGGATGTTGTCGATCGAGATGCCGGAGATGGAAGTACAGGACATCGACAATGAGACGGACTGGGAACTGGCGGAACTGAAATACCGGATCATGCAGGAACATGCAAGGGAAACGGGCCATACAAACAGTGGGATAATTTAAGTTCCATGAATCATACGGACTGAGCGAAACGGCGGGGAACAGATATGAACACAATAACGATAAAAAACAGAAAAGTCGGCGATGGAGAGCCGGTCTATATCATAGCGGAGATGTCGGCCAATCATGCCGGCAGTCTGCAATATGCCAGGGAGATCATTCATGCGGCGAAAGAGGCCGGGGCAGACTGTGTGAAAATACAGACTTATACGGCGGATACAATGACGATCGACTGTCACAATGAGTATTTCAACATAACCGAAGGGACTTGGAAGGGAGAAAACCTGTACGGCCTCTATCAGAAAGCCTATACGCCCTGGGAGTGGCAGGCGGAGCTGAAAGCAGAGGCAGAGAAAGTGGAAGTCGACTTCTTCTCGACGCCCTTTGACAGGACTTCGGTCGATTTTCTGGAGAGTATCGGCATGGAGTTTTACAAGATCGCCTCTTTTGAGTTGGTAGATATTCCGCTGATCCGCTATGTGGCTTCGAAAGGAAAGCCGGTCATTATGTCGACCGGTATGGGAACGCTGCAGGAGATCACGGAGGCGGTAGAGGCGGTGCGTGCGGCAGGAAACAGCCAGCTTGCCCTGCTGCGCTGTGCCAGCGCCTATCCGGCGATCTCGGACAATATGAATCTGGCGGCGATGGCAGAACTGAAAAAGCAGTTTGCTCTGCCGGTAGGCTTATCCGATCACTCTGCCGGTTCGATCGGAGCGGTGGCGGCGGCGGCCATGGGCGGCAGCATTATCGAGAAACATTTCTGCCTGGATCGGAAAATTGAAAATCCTGATGCGTCGTTTTCCATGGAGCCGGACGAGTTTGCGTCTATGGTGCGCGATGTGCGGGCGGCGGAGCGGGCCATCGGACAGGTGACGTTCGGCCCGACAGCGTCTGAGCAGGGGAATCTGGCATTCCGGCGCTCGATCTTTGTCGTGGCGGACATTCGTGCCGGAGAAGCGCTCACCCCTGAAAATATCCGCATCATCCGTCCGAGTAACGGACTGGAACCGAAATATTATGAACAGGTACTGGGTAAGCGGGCGGCAGCTGATATGAAGCGGGGGACACCGCTGCAGATGGAGATGATAGAGAAATGAAGGACATTTTCCTGAGAAGGGCATCGCTTGACGATGCGGAACTTTTGTTCTCCTGGGCCAATGACATCGATGTGAGGAGAAATGCGTTCCGGCAGCAGGAGATCCTGTGGGATGAGCATGTGAAATGGCTGAAAGGAAAACTGCAGGATGAAAATTGCCGGATCTATATCGGTTATATCACGGCGGAGACGATGGCTGATATGACACATATGTCAGAAAAACCGATCGGGCAGATCCGGCTGGACAGCAGTGACGGAACTTCGGAGATCGATTATTCTGTCGTCTCTGCGTTTCGTGGCAGAGGATACGGTACCAGACTGCTGGAAGAGGCAATGCGGCTGGCTGCCGATGGCTGCCGCAAATTCTCGGCCTGTGTGAAAAAAAGCAATCCGGCTTCTATGAGAGTGTTTGAAAAGTGCGGGTTTGCGATGACACAGGACAGAGGCGACTATGTCGTACTGGAGAGGGAATGTGCAAAGACAGCGGACGCCCGCCGGCCGTCGGTCGTGATCTGTACACAGAAATCATGGAATATTGCCAATGCTGAGAAACTGCGGCAGCAGTATGAAGGGAAATACGATGTACATGTGATAACGGACAAGGCGGATCTGACCACACAGACGCTTCAGGCAGTCAGACCGGAGTATGTTTTTTTCCCGCACTGGTCTTATCTCATACCGGAGGAGATATTCGGCAGTTACCGGTGTGTCGTCTTTCACATGACAGATCTTCCGTATGGCAGAGGCGGCAGCCCGCTGCAGAATCTGATCGTGAGAGGCTTTACGCGTACGAAGCTCTCGGCGCTGCGTGTGGACCAAGGGATCGATACGGGCGATATTTATATGAAAGAAGATCTGGAATTGCGGGGAACGGCGGACGAAATCCTGCGTCGGGCATCAGATCTGATCTTTCGGAAAATGATTCCTGATCTGCTCGCGAATCATCCGCAGCCTGTACCGCAGAGAGGCGAGGCGGTTGTGTTCCGGCGCAGGAAACCCGAGGACGGGAGACTGCTGCCGGAGATGGATGAGAAGACGATTTACGACTATATCCGGATGCTCGACGGAGAGGGATACCCGGGTGCGTTTGTGGAGCTGGGAGACTACAGGCTGCGGTTTTATGAGGCGGACTGTGCGGACGGGACAGTGACGGCCAGAGTCCGCTTTGAAAAGAGAGGGAAATAGATGAACATTTTGGTAGTGGCAGCCCACCCGGACGATGAAATACTCGGTGTGGGCGGCGCGATTGCGAAACATGTCGAGGCCGGCGACAAGGTCTGTGCTTTGATTCTCGGAGAGGGGCAGACTTCCCGCTTTGACCGGCGGGAGGAAGCCGGGGCAAAGCTGCTGGACCAGCTTCATGGAGACACGCAGCGGGCGGCGGCGGTGCTTGGCATTGAGCGGGTATTCTTTGAAAATTTTGCAGACAACCGCTTTGACAGTGTCGATCTGTTGGACATTGTCAAAGCAGTCGAACGCAGAATCCGCGATCTGCAGCCCACGGTCGTTTATACGCATCACGGAGGCGATCTGAATGTGGATCATCAGATGACATTCAGGGCGGTATTGACGGCCACACGTCCGATGGCGGGTCAGCCGGTGAAAGAGCTCTATACGTTCGAGACAGTGTCCTCTACGGAATGGAATTTTGAATACGGCGATGCACAGTTTGCGCCGAACGTATTTATGAAACTGACAGAAAAACAGTTTGAGAGGAAGCTGGAGGCCATGAAACAGTACCGGACAGAGCTGTGCGCCTACCCGCATCCCCGCTCGCTGGAAATGCTGCGGGCCACGGCAGTTCGATGGGGTGGAGTTGCCGGCGGCCGCTTTGTGGAGGCCTTTGAAGCAGTCCGGATTATCAAGGAGTGATAACATGCGTGTCATAATAAGGGCCGACGGCAACCGCGAGATCGCCATGGGACATATGATGCGCTGCCTTTCGATTGCTGACGCGCTGCGTAAGGCCGGTGCGGAAGTGGCCTTTGTCACGGCCGGGCCGGAGACGAAAGCACTGCTGGCAGGCAGGGGATATGCGCATACTGTGCTGGAGACTTCTTATAAAGAGATGGAGACGGAGCTGCCGGTCTTTCAGAGATATGTGCGGGAATTTTTCCACATCCAGGCGCCTTTTTCAAATACTGACCGGACATTTGCCGGAAGTTCTGCATGGAAAGAACGGGAGACATGGATTCTCGTTGACAGTTATTTTGTGACAGGGCATTATATGGAAGAGCTGGACAGATGGGCAAAGACGGCCTATATTGACGATATGGGAAAACCGGTCTGGCCGGTCGATCTGCTGATTGATTACAATATTTATGGAGACAGGCTGCCTTATCGGCAATGGTATTCTGAGTCGGAGATCTCTCTGCCGCAAAAATGTCTGCTTGGCTGCCGGTATGCGCCGCTGCGCGCAGAGTTTCAGGGCGGACGGCGAAGCCGGGTGTGTGATACGGTGATGGACGTACTCGTGACGACCGGTGGCGGCGATCAGGTCAATGCGGCGGGCAAACTGTGCCGCCGGCTGGCGCGGGAGAAAGCGCAGGGACGACATCGGGGCATCCGCTATCATATCGTATGCGGGCCTTTTTCGCAGCAGAAAAAGATGCTTCGGGCTCTCTCCGGGGAAGAGCCGGAATTTATCGTTCATGAGAATGTGACGGAAATGGCGGCTCTCATGGAGAAATGTGACATTGCTGTCAGCGCTGCCGGCAGCACAATGTATGAGCTGTGCAGTATGAGACTGCCGGCAGTATGCTTTTATTTTGCGGAAAACCAGCGGCAGATGGCGGAATGCTTTGACCGGTTGACAGAGATCAGAAATGCGGGCAATATGGCGCTGGAAGAAGAGAAAACGCTGGATAATCTGCTGGCGGCACTGGACAGATTGGAGCAGGACAGGGATCTGCGCGGCCGCATCCGGGAGCAGATGGGGCGGCTGACGGACGGCAGAGGCGCGGAGCGGATCGCGGCTGCGCTTATGGCTGATCCTGAACGGAAAGCGGTGTATGAGCCGCAGAGGAATGAAAAGGATGAAGAAGCGGGAAGCGAATTTTGAATTACTGCGGATCATAGCGATGTTGATGATCATTACCATGCACTATCTGGATAAGGGCGGAATCCTGCCCGTGCCGGAGACGCCGCAGTATGGCGCGACAGGTTATCTGGCATGGGGGCTGGAAGCGTTCTGCGTCTGCGCCGTCAATGTATATGTGCTGATCAGCGCCTATTTTCTTGCGGAGAGCGGTTATCGTCCGATGAAAGTCGTAACGTTGTGGCTGCAGGTGGTCTTCTACTGTGTGGGGATCGCAGCGGTCCTGGTCATGGCGGGCGTCCTGCCGCTGCCTAGGCTGAACGTCTATCAGCTCATGAACTATCTGTTTCCGGTTATCGAGGAGCATTACTGGTTTGTCACGGCCTATATTCTGATGGCTCTGCTGGCGCCATTGATGAACGATACATTGCGTGCGCTGCCACGGAAAACATACGGGCAGGGGATTTGCATGTTACTGCTTTTGTTGTCTGTGAGTAAGAGCATTCTGCCGGTGGAATTACCGACTGACCGGCTCGGTTATGATGCGATCTGGTTTCTCTGTCTGTATATGATCGGCGCCTATATTCGCTATCACGGAGCGGAAACGGCGGGCGGCGGGCAGCGGTTTGCCGGGATACTTTTTATGAAAAAGCCGCAGCCTGCGCTGGCCGGTTATCTTCTGTGCAGTCTGGCTATTTTCTTGAGTCTGTGTGTCGTGCGGGCATTTTATATCAGGACAGGCAGTCTTGTGCGGTATATCAACAGACAATATCATTACAACAGTATGTTATGTCTGCTGGCGGCGGTTTTTCTCTTTCTGGCGTTCCGGGCAGTCCGGATACCGGAAGGGAAGGCTTCCGCTGTGATCTGCAGGATCGCTTCCGCCTCTTTCGGGGTCTATCTGATCCATGAGCATATGGAACTGCGCTATCGCTGGCCACAGTGGCTCGGGGCCGGGAAATCTGCTCATACGCCGCTGTTTGTGCTGCACTGGATCATCAGCATTGTGATCGTATACGCGGTGTGTATGATGATCGACTTTGGGAGACAATATCTGTTTGAGAAGATTGGAAAGAGGACGACATCATGTCTGTGAAGACGAGAGCTGCGCTGAAAAATTATATCTGTCCGCTGATTTTATTACTGCTTCCCCTGCGGCATATTGCCATGGGGGTGGACATCAGTGACACAGGCTATAATCTTGCCTGTTTCCGCTGGTTCGGGGAACTGGACGGCATGTGGGTCTATGTCACATACCTTGCCAATGCGGCAGGACATCTGTTCACGAAACTGCCGTTTGGGAATACGATGCTGGGAATGAATCTCTATTGTTCGCTTGTAGTCAGCGCCACTGCGCTCTGTGCTTGGTACTTTCTGAAAGAAAAGATTCCGTTCGGGATCGTATTTGCCGGGGAGGTGCTGGCAGTTCTGCTTTGCTGGTGTCCGCACGTGATCTTATATAATTATCTGACTTATCTGGTACTGATCGGGGGCACCGTGCTCTTATACGGGGGCATTGTCACAGAGAAGAAATGGTATTATGTAACGGCGGGAATCGTGCTGGGGCTGGGCGTGGGTGTGCGCTTTTCCAATCTGACGCATATGGCGCTTATCCTTGGTCTGTGGTATGACGGTTTCCTGCGGAAACGAAACGTATTGCAGGTTGTGCAGGATACCTTGTATTGTGTGATCGGATATGCCGTGGGCATTGCCGCTTTTCTGCTTATGATACGGATGCAGTACGGCTTGTCCGGGTATTTCACAATGCTGTTCGGGCTGCAGCAGATGTCGGGCGGCGCCAGCGGTTACTCCGCGGGGGAGATGATCGCCGGTGCATTCATCGATTATCTTGGCAGTATGAAATGGGGCCTTTTGTTTTTGGGGTATATGGCGGCCGGACTGTTATTTTTTCATATAAGAAAAGAACGGTTTGTCAGGGCAAAAAAAATTGTATTCGTGCTGGGATTTCTCGTGCTCTTACGGCTTGTCTATGGCCGTGGTATGTTTGGCTTTGACTATCATACGTATTTTTCTATCTTCTGGTGGGTCAGCCTGTTCAATACGGCGGCCCTTGGATGCAGCGCGCTGGCGCTTTTCCATAAAGATACGGATGAGCGGGAGAGAGTGCTGGCCATGCTGACGCTGGTGACGATCCTGATCCTGCCGCTGGGCAGCAACAACCGGTCTTATCCGGTCATCAACGACCTGTTTCTGATCGCGCCGGTGACGCTGTACTTTCTCAGCAGATTTCTGCCGGGACAGTTTCCGGTGCGTGCGGTGGCGATCGGCTGTCTGGCTGTGCTCGCGGTACAGAGCATTGGTTTTGGCACGGTATTTATTTTCCGGGATGGCAGTTATGGCGAAAAAAGAGATGCAAAAATAGAAAATAATGGTATACTAAGGGGTATGTACACGACACAGGCCAATGCGGCCGCACTGGAAGAGGTGACGGCGTTCTGGGAGACGCAGGAAATGCAGGGTACGCCGGTCATTCTCTACGGCGATATACCGGGGCTTTCTTATCTGCTGGATGCACCCTCTGCCATCACGAGCACATGGGCCAACCTGGAGTCTTATAATATGACGTTCTGGGAGCGGGATTTTGCGGAAGTGGAGAGCACGATCGACGCGGTGAGACCGGCCGTCATCATCGGAAAACGTTATGTGCCGACGGATGGGAAAGCGGCGCTTTTGCAGGAATTTATGGACAGATACGAATATGAGAAATTATTCGAAAACGACAGAATGGTAATCTACCATTGACGCCGGGTATTCCGGAAATCCGGTTTGGGAAACCTGGGAACGATATATAAATTTGCAATCAGAAAAACTGCTATGATACCATACATCCGATCGGAAGGAGGAGTAACATGATCGTATTTAATATTCCCCCCTATACGGGCAGAGAACTACATTACATCAGTCAGGCGGTGGAAAAGCAGAAAATCTGCGGCGACGGGGAATTTACAGGAAAGTGTAATCGCTGGCTGGAAGAGAGGACAGGCACGGGAAAGTGTCTGCTGACGACGTCCTGTACTCATGCGACCGAGCTGGCGGCACTTCTGGCGCAGATCGGACCGGGCGACGAAGTGATCATGCCTTCCTACACCTTTGTGTCCACGGCCGATGCCTTCGTGCTGCGGGGGGCGACGCCGGTGTTTGTCGACATCCGGCCGGATACGATGAATATCGATGAGAAGTTGATTGAAGCTGCAGTCACGGAGAAGACGAAAGCAATCGTCCCAGTCCATTATGCAGGTGTGGCCTGTGAGATGGACACGATTATGGACATCGCGGACCGGCATCATCTGTTCGTGATTGAGGACGCGGCGCAGGGGATTCTCTCCACGTATAAAGGAAAGGCGCTCGGTACATTCGGAGATTTCGGGGCATTCAGCTTCCATGAGACAAAAAATTACAGCATGGGCGAAGGCGGCGCGCTTCTGATCCGGGATGAAAAATATGTGGAGGAAGCGGAAATACTGAGAGAGAAGGGGACGAACCGCAGTAAATTTTTCCGTGGGCAGATCGACAAATATACGTGGGTCAACTTTGGGTCGTCTTATCTCCCGAGCGATATGAACGCGGCCTATCTCTGGGCGCAGTTAGAGATGGCGGACGAGATCAACGATCACAGGCTTGCTCTCTGGAATCAGTATTATGAGCAGCTTTTGCCATTACAGGAAAAAGGATTGCTGGAGCTGCCGACGATCCCTGAGCATTGCGTGCATAACGCCCACATGTTTTATATCAAAGCAAAAGACTTGCAGGAGCGGACGGCTCTGCTGGCCTTTTTGAAAGAGAACGGCATCTTGTCGGTATTTCATTATATTCCGCTGCACACGGCGCCGGCGGGACTGAAATTCGGCAGGTTCCACGGAGATGATAACTATACGACGAAAGAGAGCGAACGGCTCTGCCGGCTGCCGATGTTTTATAAGCTGACATCCGAAGAAGTCGCTTATATTACGGGGAAAGTGAAGGAGTTCTATCGCGTATGAAATCTGCGGCAGGGCAGCAAAGGGACAGATGGAGAGACCGGGGACTGACGGCGCTTATTGTCATCGGTCTGGGGATCATTCTGGCAGTCTGCTTTGACTTTTATTATGATCTGAATGATGATATGGCCATGAAGGATATTTTGTCGGGCACTTATACCGGGAGTCCTGACGGTCATAATATTCAGTCGCTCTATCCGCTCGGCCTGTGTATCAGCCTTTGCTACCGGATTTTGCCGGCTGTCCCCTGGTATGGGCTCTTTCTGTGCGGCTGCCAGTTTTTTGCACTCTGGCTTGGCGTCAACAGCTTCTGCGGCCTGTGCAGGGACAGGAGACAAAAGGCTGTGGCAGCGCTTCTTCTCACAGCCGGGACAGGCGTCCTTTTTCTGTATGAATTTGTCTTTGTCCAGTATACGGTGACGGCAGGACTGCTCGTCTGTGCCGCTCTTGTGAGAGTTTATCGCGGACCGCGGGCCGGAAGCGCAGAGTTTACTGTGTATCATCTGGTCACTGCGGCAGTGGTCGGGCTGGCCTTTTACCTGCGCACGGAGATCGTGATGCTCCTGTGTCCGCTTCTCGGGCTGGCAGTGCTTTTCCGGGTGGCAGAAGATTGGGCGGCGATTCGCGGCGGCAATGACAGAAATATAAAGAAAGACGATATAAATGACACAAGTGTCAGAAATGAACGGATCGCTCTTGTGAAAAGCTGTGGCTTTTTGCTCGCAGTGATGGTAGTCATTCTGGCGGCGGGGCTGATTGCGGATCGTGCGGCCTATGGCAGTGAGGAGTGGCGCAGGTTTCGGCAGTTTTTTGATGACCGCACGGAACTCTATGATTTTTACGGGATTCCTTCTTATGAGAATAATCGGCAGTTTTATGACTCGATCGGTCTGTCCGAGGCGCAATATACACTGCTGGAAAATTATAATTTTGATCTGGACGATGACATCGATACGCAGATGATGCATGAGATCGCGGTCTATGCGTCGCAGCATCAGGAAAAAAGTATGGCGCGCAGGCTGTATGAGAGTGTCTATGCCTATGGCTACCGGTTTACACATGGAGAAGAACTGATCTTTGATCTGTTACTTGTGGTGACATATTTCTTTCTTGCGAGAGCGGCGCTGGCGGAGAAAAAGCCGCTGCTGCTGGGGAAGCTGGCTCTGGTGCTTGGGGTGCGGACAGCTCTCTGGCTGTTTTTGCTGTACCGGGGCCGGGCGCCGGAAAGAGTGACGCATCCGCTTTATCTGATGGAACTGATTTTGCTGGTCCTCTTGTTCGTATCCGATACGGATGTATTCAGGTGGAAAAAATTTCAAAAATCGGCTATACTGTCTATGTATGCAGTTTTATTTGTCTGTACGGCGTTTCTTCATATCGGATCGGTAAAACAGATCTATGAGGACAGACAGTCGGTCAATGTCCAGTGGCAGTTGTGGAAGCAATACTGCCGCGAGCGGCCGGAGCAGTTTTATTATCTTGACGTTTATTCCTCCGTAGCTTATTCGGAGAAGCTGTTTTCCGACATTTCGCCTGCCTACAGAAATTTTGATCTGCCGGGCGGCTGGTGTGTGAAGAGTCCGCTTTCGAAGCAAAAGCGTCAGGTGTCAGGCTTTGAGAGTGCGGCGGAGGGGCTGCTTGCAGGCAGGGCGTACTTTGCAGCGGACAATACGAGGGAAGAGAGAAGTCCGGACTTTCTCACCGCGTATTTTGCGGAAAAAGGCAGGGAGATTACGATACAGGAGACGGACAGGTGTGGGAACTTTTCGGTATATCTGATCCGATAAAACCGGAACAGCAAACAGATAAGGAAAAACAAACGTGGGACAGGAAATGATCACAGGAGAACATGTCATATTGCGGCCGATCACGGACAGAGACACAGACAATATTGTCCGCTGGCGCAACAGCGATCATGTGAGAAGAAACTTCATATATCAGACACTTTTCACACCGGAAAGCCACAGAGAATGGCTGCGCGATAAGGTGGGTACAGGCATTGTAGAACAGTTTATCATCCACAGTATTGACGCGGGTATCGATGTGGGCAGTGTCTATCTGCGGGATATTGATCAGACACACAGGCGTGCGGAGTTTGGGATCTTTATCGGTGAGGAAGCGCAGATGGGGCATGGGATCGGCTCGGAGAGCATCCGCCTGATTTCACGGTATGGATTTGAAAAGCTGCATCTGCATAAAATATTTCTGCGGGTACTTGCAGATAATGAGATTGCGAGGAAGTCCTATGAGAAAGCGGGGTTTATGCAGGAAGCGTATCTGAAAGACGAGGTATGTATCCGGGGGATCTATAAAGATCTCATATTGATGCGGATGATCAATCCGCAGGAGGGCTATCATGGATAGAGTCAGTTTTGTCATTCCCTGTTATCGCTCGGAGCTGACGCTGGAACGGGTCGTGGAGGAAATCTGCCGTACGATGGACGGACTGCGGCAGTATGGCTATGAGATCGTTCTTGTCAATGACTGCTCACCGGATCATACGTTGCAGGTGATTCATAAACTTTGTGAAAAACATAACAATATTACAGGCGTTTCCCTGGCCAGAAATTTCGGCCAGCACGCGGCGCTGATGGCCGGTTTCCGGCATGTGACCGGGGATATTGTCATCTGCCTCGACGATGACGGGCAGACGCCGGCGGAAGATGCCGGACGGTTTCTGGCTGAGATTGAAGCAGGGCGTGATGTCGTATATGCCCGGTATTCCAATAAACAGCACACGGCGTTCCGTAATTTTGGCAGCAAGGTCAATGAGATCATGACGCGCTTTATGCTCGGTAAGCCGAAAGAGCTTTACATCTCAAGTTATTTTGCCGCCAGACGGTTTGTGATCGACGAGGTAGTGCGCTATGAGAACTGTTATCCGTATGTGATCGGGCTTGTTCTGCGGACGACGAAAAACATCGGTAATGTGGAAGTTGCGCACAGGCAGAGGGAAGTCGGACATTCAGGATATACGATGAAAGCGCTGCTGGGACTGTGGTTTAACGGGTTTACGGCATTTTCGATCCAGCCTCTTCGTTTTGCGACGATGATCGGTGTGCTCTGCGCAGGCAGCGGGTTTTTATATGGTATTTATACGGTTGTCAAACGTCTGATTAATCCGGATGTACCGATCGGCTTCAGCTCTCTGATGTCGGCGCTTGTCTTTATCGGCGGCATGATCATGCTGATGCTGGGACTGATCGGTGAATATGTGGGCAGGATCTATATTAGTCTCAATAATTCTCCGCAGTATGTGATCCGGGAAGTGATCGGACAAAAGAGCGGACCAAAAGGACATGAGAATGGAATATAATCTGACGGGAAAGCAGAAAAAAGGGGTTCTGGCAGCTTTTGCAGTTCTCTTTTTCCTTGTGTATCTTTCCTTATGTTTTAACAACAATATATGGACGGACGAGGCGTTTACGATAGAGCTCCTGAAATCGGATGTTGCGGGCATTTTACACGGCACCGCGTCCGACGTGCATCCGCCGCTCTATTATCTGATTGCCAAATGTTTTACGGGCATGTTTGGCAGCAGCCTGCTCTCGCTGAAGCTGGTGTCGATCATCCCGATGCTGCTTTGTATGACATGGGGCGCAGGTGTTGTATGGAAGCAATTTGGCTTTCATGCGGCGCTTTTGTTCCAGCTTTTTCTGGGGGTCATACCCTGTACGATGGAATATGCGGTGCAGGTGAGAATGTACTCCTGGGCGATTTTCTTTGTCACGTTTATGAGTCTGTGGGCTTATGAGGCGTATACGGAGCGGAAATGGCGGCATTTTGCCGGTGTTGTCCTCACCTCCGCGGCGGCTGCATATACCCACTATTTTGCCTTCGTCTCCGCCATATGGATCTATGGTTTTCTCTTTCTCGCGCTCGCCTTCACAGACTGGAGGGAGCTGCGTAAATGGCTTGTCTCTGTGGCGGCGTCTGTCGTTATCTTTCTCCCCTGGCTGCCCTATATGGAGCTGCAGGTCAAAGGGGTATCGAGAAACTACTGGATTGAGGAGATCACAGGCGAAACGGTCCGGGAGTTTATTCCGTTTTTATTCGGCATGGATATACCGTGGTCTGCAGGCATCTGGTTTTGTCTGCTTCTGGCGGGTATCGTATTGTCCGCAGGAAGGATCGTGATACAGAGGGAGAGAAAAGAAGGGGCCTACTCCCTTCTTTTGCTGGCGGTTCCCATATTGACCGCAGTGACGGGCATCGTCATTTCCAATCTGATGAGGCCGGTCTTTATCGTGCGTTATCTGCTGCCGTGTATGGGGCTGGTGGCGCTGGCGCTGGCCGTTACTTTGGCCAGATATGCGGACAGAAAGGTGTTTCTGGCGCTGCTTTTGTTTCTACTCTGCACCGGGGCCGTAGATTATAAACGGTCTGTCTATCTGGAATATGAGTGGACGCATACGGCGCAGACGGAGGCGTTTCTGGCGGAGCATGTGAAAGAGAACGACATCATTGCCTATAATTATGAGAGTTATAAATTTATTTATGACTGTTACTGGGATGATTCGCAGAAAGTATTGTGGCAGGACATTGATCTTGGCCAGGCGGACTATGATACGATCTGGCTTTTGGATACAATCTACTGGCCGACGCCGACGGATGATTATCTGGCGCAATATGGCTGGCAGCGTACTTTTATGGGAAACTATGGGATCGAGCACAATGATTTCAAAATCTACGGAATCACGAGAATCGGGGCGGATGTCCCTGAATCGGAGGATTCCTGAAGGGGAAGGAAATCCGGAGAACGATGACAGAAAAAAGAAAACGACCGTTGACTCTTTATATGACGGCGCTTTGCGTGGCTGCCGCCTGGCTGCTCGTCTGGCCGGGTGGTATGTTCAAAGACGAATTCATCTCGAGAACTGCGGCTGATTACAGTATGAATACGGGTCCGATCGGAGAAGTGGCGGCCATACAGGAATTCATTCCGCAATATGACGAGATCAAATCCGTCGGTGTGGACATCGGCAAGTTAAACGGAGCGGCAAATGAAGGGACATTGTATCTGCATTTTTTTGATGAAAAGCTGCAGGAGTTCGCTGTGTTCTCGCAGGAGATTGCCTCGATGAAAGACGGAGAACTGACGGATATTCCGGTAGGGCTGAAGCTGAAGGCAGGCAGCCGGTATTATGTCTCGGTGCAATGCGAAGATTATGGCGAGACGCCTCCTGTTTTGCACTACCGTTCCCTTTCCGGGAATGGTCCGTCGGAAAATCTGCATTTTTATTACGGGCCGGAAGTCATCGAAGATGCCTCCGCCAATATCCGCTATATTTATAAAGTTCCATTAACTGTTTCACAAATCATGTTTTATGACAGTTTTATTCTTCTGATCGGAGTGCTGGCGGCGGACTTTATGAAAAAAAGAAGCGAGAACAGGGCAGCGGGCCCAGTGAAGGAAAAGAATGAATAATTGGCAGATAACAGAGAACAAAACGGAAAAGGGGATCAAACAGACAGGGCAGGCGCTTGCATGGCTGGCTGCGGCGCTGTTTTTTTACTATGCTGTGATCAGGGGAATCTTTGGCGGTACAGTCTGGGATAAAGGACTATATGCGGTGGCAGTCGCTTTGTTTGCCGGTCTGTTGACACTTTTTATCCGCCGGCTTCCGCTTGCGAGGATCGCAGAGTACAGCCGGAGCGTGGATTTCCGGATTGACGCCGTGCAGGTCTGCTGTTTTGCCTGCATCTGTCTGATGACGCTTTATTATTACAATTCCGGAAGTGAATACGGACATTCCGTGGCGACAAGGATCATGAATGCGGCCTTTGGTGTCGCGCTTTTGTGCATGTACCGGGCGGAGGAACTACAGATACGGTGGATTCAGTATCTCCAGGGAGCCGCGGGGATTCTCTGGATCGCGGGTGGCTTTTTACAGGACAGAGAAGAAAAAGAGCTGGTCATGTATGTGCTCAGCGGTATGGTCGTCTGGATCTATGTCAAATTGCTGGCCGTGCTGGCGGTAAGAGTCCGCAGGGGAGAGATCTGCAGGCGCGTTTCTCTCTATGGCTGGCTTGTTTTTCTCTTTTTTGCAGGGTTGATTGTTTTCCGCAATACGAGAACATGGCCGTTTTCGGTGGTGATCCCCTTTGGCAGCCTTTATCTCTATCGGTTTGATGCGGCATGGATGAACCGTTTCCTCAAAAACTTCTGTTACGGCTGTATCCTTGCATTCTGGCTGATGTTTGGCAGCGCGGCGTTATTTCGTCCTTATTACAGCTTTGAGTTTGTCAGGTACCCGGGGTGGTTTTCCTCTGTGGCGACGGCAGGTCTGTTCTGGATGCTTGTCTTTGCCTGTACAATCAGTTGTATTCTGGCCAAAGTCAGGGAGCGGGGCCGCCTGAATTTGAATGAAATTTATTTTGAGTGGATCACGCTTGGCGCCGACAGCAGTTACCTGTTCATGACGTTATCGCGGACGGCAGCTCTGGCGGTAGCCGTCGTCTCTCTGGTCGTCTTTATTCTGGCGGAAGTATTTTATTACCGGGACAGTCTGAAGGGAATGGCCGCAAAGATTCTGCTCGTCGTCAGTCCCATTGTGTTCCTCTTTCCGGTCGTGTATACGGTCACGAGATGTGTGCCGGCGATCACCGGCCGTCCGGTATGGATTACGCGGGCCGAATGGTTCAGTGACCGGATCGAAAAAGGGGAGGACATGGCTTCCACCAAATATATGAATATTGCCCAGCTTGGCGAGACATTTCTGGAGAAATGGATCGGGATCAACATCAATCTGACAGAGATCACCGGGGCAGTCAGTGGACCGGGCGACCGGACGGTTGGAGAGGACGGAGAAGTCATTGTCGGCGACAATGTTGTGGGCACGCAGGAACGGGACGGACAGATCTACACAATCAAAGATTATACGTTTCACAATCCGGATGAGGATGACATATCCAATGGCAGATTTGATCTGTTTCGTCTGTATTATGAACATTTGAATCTGACGGGACACGATTCCATGCTCGTGGAAGATGCGGATGAGAATATTACGCTGTATCATGCCCATAATTCTTATATGCAGACGGCGTACGATCATGGGATTCCCATGGGGATTTTGTTCGTGGCTGTGACAGGATTTGGTTTTATCAGCAGTATCTTCTATTATAAGAGACATTGCCGGGAAGTATGTTTCGCCATCTATCCCGTAGCTGTGATACTGGCTTTCCTGATTTCGGGAATGACAGAGTGGATCTTCCATCCGAGTATACCGATCGGATTTGCCTTTCTGATTGCACTGACACCTCTGATGGCGGGGGAAGAGAGACAGAAAAAAGGAACGAAATGAAGCGGGAAGCATAGAATAAAAAGGAGCACTATGAAAAAAGTAGAGCTGAACTATAAGTTGGTCACAAGAAGGGCGTTTCTCGTCGCCTATGATATTATCGCGGTGTGCTGTTGCAATTTTTTGTCGCTGCTTCTGAGATATGAGTTTCAGATGGATGATATTCCGGGGTATTTTGTCAATGCCGTCTGGGAGCATCTTCCCGTAAGTATTGCCATTACACTGGCGCTCTTCTATATTTTCCGGTTGTATCACAGTCTGTGGGCGTATGCGGGAGTGAGCGAGATGCAAAATATCGTCGTGGCCTGCTTTACCAGTGCGGCGCTGCAGGGAGTGACACTGCTTCTTTTCGACCGCGATGTGCCCAAAAGTTACTATTTTTTCAATGCCTTTTTGCTCGTGGCGGTTACGATGATGAGCCGGTTTGCGTATCGCTTCGCAAGGGAGAAGAGACGCAGGCGGCATAATAAAAAGAATGGAATTGCCGTGATGATTGTCGGCGCCGGTGATGCGGGCAATACGATCATCAAGGAGATCAATTCCAGTTATTTCAGTACAATGCGTATTCAGGCAATTATTGATGATGATCCGCACAAACAGGGCAGATTCATCCAGGGAATCAAGGTCGTGGGCGGTAGGGATAAGATCGTGGAGAGTGCGGCTCTGTACGGCATTGATGAGATCATTATTGCGATTCCTTCGGCGGGGCGCAGGACGATCAAGGAAATCGTAGAGATCGCTGGACAGACGAACTGTAAGCTGCGGACACTGCCGGGGATGTATCAGCTTGTCAATGGGGAAGTGGATGTGAGCAAGCTCCGGGATGTCGATGTGGAGGACCTGCTCGGCAGAGATCCGATCAAGGTTGACCTGGACTCTATTTTAGGGTATGTGAAAGATCAGACAGTGCTCGTCACAGGCGGCGGCGGCTCCATCGGCAGCGAGCTGTGCCGGCAGATCGCTTCCCATAAGCCGAAAAAGCTGATTGTCGTCGATATTTACGAAAACAATGCCTATGATATTCAGCAGGAATTAAAGATCAAATATCCACTGCTCGATATGCTCGTACTGATTGCGTCCGTGAGAAATACAAAGCGGATGAACAGAATCTTTGAGGACTACCACCCGGACATCGTCTACCACGCGGCGGCCCACAAACATGTGCCGCTGATGGAAGTGAGCCCGGATGAGGCGATCAAAAACAATGTATTTGGCACCTGGAAGACTGCGCAGGCGGCGGCCATGAACGGGGTGAAGAAATTCGTAATGATTTCCACGGATAAGGCGGTCAATCCCACGAATGTGATGGGCGCCTCCAAACGTATCTGTGAGATGATCATTCAGACGTTTAACAAATATTATGATACGGAATTTGTGGCGGTCCGGTTTGGCAATGTGCTCGGGAGCAATGGCAGCGTCATCCCGCTGTTTCGCAAGCAGATTGAGGCAGGGGGGCCGGTAACGGTGACGCATCCCGATATTATCCGCTATTTTATGACGATACCGGAGGCGGTATCACTCGTATTGCAGGCGGGCGCTTATGCCAAAGGCGGGGAGATCTTTATCCTTGACATGGGGGAACCGGTGAAAATACTCGATCTGGCGAAAAATCTGATCCGGCTTTCAGGTTACAAAGTGGATGATGACATCCGCATAGAATTTACCGGACTGCGGCCGGGAGAGAAGCTGTATGAGGAATTGCTGATGAATGAGGAAGGCATGAAAGAGACGGACAATAAGCTGATCCATATCGGAAAGCCGATCGAATTTGACGAGAGAAAATTTTTCGTACAGCTGCATGAACTGAAAACAGCAGTGGAAGAAGAAAAAACGGATATTCGGGATATGATCAGAGAGATCGTACCGACTTATACGCCAAAGTTATAGGGGATACGGACAGGAAAGGGAGTATTGCTTATGGAAAAGAAGAGAATTTATCTTGCGTCACCGACAATGCATGAGTGGGAGAGGAAGTTTGTGCAGGAGGCTTTTGACACGAACTGGATCGCGCCGGTGGGACCCCATGTGGATGCTTTTGAAAAAGAAGTGTCGGAATATACAGGCGCCAGGTATGCGGCGGCGCTTTCTTCAGGCACCGCGGCCATTCATCTGGCGATCAAACTACTGGGGATCGGAGCGGGGGATATTGTCTTTTGTTCCGCGCTCACATTTTCCGCAAGCTGTAACCCCGTCCGTTATGAAAATGCCACGCCGGTGTTTATCGATTCGGAACCGGACACGTGGAATATGTCTCCACAGGCGCTGCGGAGAGCGTTTGAGAAATACCCGCATCCGAAAGCGGTTATCTGTGTCCATCTCTATGGAACGCCTGCGAAGATGGATGAGATCATGGAGATCTGTGAGGAACATCACGTGCCGATCATTGAAGATGCCGCGGAGTCTCTTTCCGCTACTTATAAGGGAAAGCAGACAGGGACATTTGGCAGATTCGGTATCTTTTCGTTTAACGGCAATAAGATCATTACCACTTCCGGCGGCGGAATGCTCGTGTCGGAGGATAAGGAGGCGATTGACAGGGCGCGTTTCCTGGCCACACAGGCGCGGGATGCCGCCAGACATTATCAGCATTCCCAGATCGGCTATAATTACCGGATGAGCAATGTCGATGCGGGGATCGGCAGAGGACAGATGCGTTCCCTCGATCTGCACCGCAGACTAAAACAGAAAATTTATCATACGTACCGGGAGGCATTCGCTGATATTCCGCAGATTGCCATGAATCCGCTGAATCCTGACGGGGAGGCGAATAACTGGCTGTCGTGTATGACTGTCTCCAAAGACTGCGACGTCACGCCGGTCCGGATTATGGATGCGCTGGCTAAGGAGAACATCGAGTCCAGACCGATCTGGAAACCGATGCAGCTGCAGCCGGTCTATGCGGACTGTGACTTTTTCTCTCATAAGCCACAGGGAGAGGCGGGGAGCATCTCGGAGGACATTTTCAATTATGGTCTCTGTCTTCCGAGCGACATCAAGAACACGGAGGACGATATGGATGATATTATCCGCGTGGTCAGAGGCGTATTTGGCAAACAATGATACGCATGGTTCTGCGTTGTCCCGGAACATAAGGAGGGCGGTATGTACCGGTCGGTAATAAAAAGATTGTTTGATATTGTATTGTCGGGGGCTGCGCTGCTCATCTTAAGTCCGGTCTTTCTGATTGTGGCGGTGCTTGTGCGCATGCGTCTGGGCAGTCCGGTCATCTTTCATCAGGAGCGTCCCGGCTATGGGGAGCGGATATTCACACTCTGCAAATTCCGCACGATGACCGATGAAAAAGACGAAAACGGAGAACTGCTTCCGGATTATCAGAGGCTGACTGCCTTCGGTTCTTTTCTGCGCCGGACCAGTCTCGATGAACTGCCGGAGCTGTGGAACATATTTAAGGGTGATATGAGCATTATCGGGCCGCGCCCGCTGCTCGTCGGCTATCTGCCTTATTATACGGAACGGGAACGGCTGCGGCATACGGTAAGACCGGGCCTGACCGGGCTGGCACAGGTGAGCGGACGCAACTTTATCGCCTGGGACGACCGTCTGGCGAAAGATGTGGAATATGTGGAGCATCTGACATTTCTGACGGATTTGAACATATTGTGGAAAACGGTCATGGTCGTGCTGAAAAAAGAGGACGTGGCCGTGGAGACGGATTCTGTGGAAGGGTATCTGTGGGACGAACGGGAAAAGCAGAGGTGAGAGTGATATGAGATACGACTATTTGGAGACGCCCTGTTATGTCATCGACAAGCGGGGACTGGAAGAGGGCATTGCGCTGTTAAAGACGGCGCTGGAGACAAACTGGAACAATTATATCGTCGGCTATTCGTTCAAAACAAACGCGCTGCCCTGGGCGCTTGTGCAGATGAAAAAGGCGGGATTTTATGCGGAGGTCGTATCCGGAGATGAATATGAGCTGGCGAAGCGGCTGGGATTTGCCCATATTATTTATAATGGGCCGGTGAAGGAGAAAGCCTCTTTTCTGGAAGCATTAAAAGAGGGCACAATTGTCAATCTGGACGCCGGGCGTGAACTGGACTGGCTGGAGGAATCAGGCCTGCGGGAGGTGACGGTAGGCTTGCGGGTCAACTTTGATCTGGAGTCTGTGTGCCCGGGAGAGACATCTTCCGGGGCGGATGGCGGCAGATTCGGCTTCTCTTACGAGACGGGAGCGCTGGCGGCGGCAATCGGGCGGCTGCAGCGGATGGGCGTAAAGCTGTCAGGGCTGCACCTTCATGCGAGTTCGAGAACGAGAAGCGTCAATATTTACAGGGCATTGGCCAGGATGGCCTGCAGACTGAAACGGGAATACGATCTGCGGCCGGATTATATCGATATTGGCGGCGGTTATTTCGGAGGGATGGATAACAGACCAAAATTTCCGGATTATATGCGGGCAGTCCGGGAAGAATTGCAGGTGGAGTTTGCGCCGGAGGAGACAATGCTGATCGTGGAGCCGGGTACGTCGCTGATCACACCGCCAATCGAGTATGTGACAAGTGTTGTCGACTGTAAGGATACGCATGCGGGACGTTTCGCAGTCACGGACGGCAGCCGGAGCGACATCGATCCGCTGCATGGGAAGAGCTCTTATTTTCATAACATATATTATCAGGGAATGGCAGAAGACAGAGAGATTATGGAGCGGCAGGTCGTTTGCGGGTTTACCTGTATGGAGAATGACCGACTGTTTACGATAGAGGAAAAACCGGCGCTTCAGGCCGGAGACCGGATCATCTACCAGAAAGTGGGCGGATATACGATGTGTCTGACGCCGCTGTTTATCCGCTATTTCCCGGCGGTCTATGTCATGGAAGAAGAGGGAACGCTGATATGTGTCCGCGAACGGTGGACAGCTGGGGAATATGTGCAGAAGAGTTATTATGAAGATTGAGGACAGAATATGAACATATTGATTGCAAGCTGCGGAACAAGAAATAAAATCGTACAGTATTTCAGAGAGGCGTTACAGGGAAGGGGAAAAGTCGTGGCTACCGATTGCAGCGTCAATGCGCCGGCCCTGTATGAGGCAGACTGCCATTATATTGTTCCCCGGATTACGGAAGAGGGATATTTGGATGTATTATATGACATCTGCCGGAAGGAGCAGATCACGGGGGTGCTCTCACTGATTGATCCCGAACTTTCTCTGCTGGCTTTGCATGAGCGGGAATTCCGGGAGCTGGGTGTGACGGTGATCGGCAGTTCTTATGCGCTGTGCGAGCGGACATTGGATAAGTGGGAGATGTATCGATGGCTGGAAGGCCATGGCTATCAATGTGCCCGCTCTTATATGGATGTGGAGGCGTTTGTGAGGGACGAGAAAGCGGGACTGATTTCTTATCCGGTTTTTGTGAAGCCGGCCAGGGGAAGCGCCAGCCTTGGCATCTCCAAAGCCTTTGACGAAGAAACGGTGCGTTTGCTCGTAAGCCACGGCGAGGGGATGATGATCCAGCAGTTTCTGGACGGGCAGGAGATCGGCGCGGACTGTTATATCGATCTGATCAGTGGCAGGCCGGTCTCAGTCTTTACGAAGAAGAAGCTGGTCATGCGGGCCGGAGAGACGGACAAGAGCGTATCCTTTCAGGACGAAGAGCTGTTTGCCCTGATTGAACGGTTTATCACGGAAGCGGGGTTCCGGGGGCAGATTGATATTGATATTTTCGATTTGGGCGGAACCTATTATATTTCCGAGGTCAACCCGCGATTTGGCGGCGGGTATCCTCATGCTTACGCCTGTGGGGTGAATCATATGGAGCTGATCTGCCGCAATCTGGAGGGCAGAGAGAATGAAAGCATAACAGGCAACTATGAGGAAGGCCTGATTATGATGAAATACAATGAGATCATGGTGCGGAAGGACAGTCAGGACAATTCATGAAAAAAGTATTGATCGTCATCAACTTTGACGAGGGACTTTATAACTTCAGAAAAGAGCTGTTAGAAAAGCTTGTGGCGTCGGGCCATGAAGTGCATGTCGCCGTACCGACGGGGGAATATACGGAGCGGCTGCAGGCAATGGGCTGCATCTTTCATAATACGGCGCTCAACCGCCGGGGGACGAATCCGCTGCAGGAGATCAGTCTGCTGCGTGCCTATCGGAAAATTCTCCGGCAGGTACAGCCGGACGTGACGCTGACGTATACGATCAAGCCCAATGTCTATATGGGATTCTTATGTGGGCTCATGAAGATACCATATGTGACAACGATTACCGGTCTTGGTACGGCAGTGGAGGGAAGTGGCCTGTTGCAGCGTCTGACGCAGCTGATGTACCGGGTGGCGCTGCGGCGGGCGAGGCTTGTCTTTTTTCAGAATGAGACAAACGAAAAATTGTTTGCGAGATGGAAGATAGCACCCGGAAGGCATAAAATGCTGCCCGGCTCCGGTGTCAATCTGCAGCATTTTGCGAGACAGCCGTTTCCGGAGGACAGCGAGACGGTTGGATTTCTGTTCATCTCCCGTATCATGAAAGAGAAGGGCATTGAACAATTACTGGATGCGGCGCAGGAAATACGCGGGCGTCATCCGGAGACGAGATTCCGGATTCTCGGGTTCCTGGAAGAGGACTATACCGGAAAAGAGCGGTTTGAACGGCTGCAAAGAGAAGGGGTGATCGAATTTATCGGCAGCGTGGAGGATGTCATTCCTTATATCCGGCAGAGTCAGTGTATCCTTCACCCGTCTTATTATCCGGAAGGGATGTCAAATGTCTGTCTGGAGGCGGCGGCCTGCGGACGGGCAGTGATTACCACAGACCGGGCAGGGTGCAGAGAAACGGTTCTGGACGGAAAGAGCGGTTTTCTCATCCGGGAAAAAGACAGCCAGGATCTGATCGACAAGACAGAGCGGTTTCTCGCGCTCTCTGTGGAGGAGAGAAAGAGACTGGGAGAAAACGGCAGACAATATATGGAACAGCGGTTCGACCGTAATCTGGTGGTTGAACGTTATCTGAAGGCGGTCGAGCGGATCACAAATAAGAGACTTGGAGGAAATAACGAATGAGCTTATATGAAAAACTGGTAAACAGAGAAGAAAAACTGTCTCTGGTAGGTCTTGGCTATGTGGGGATGCCGATTGCCGTCGCTTTTTCCAGAAAGATTGATGTCATCGGCTTTGATCTGAACAGAAAGAAGATTGAGCTGTATCAAAATGGCATTGATCCTACAGGCGAGGTGGGCAACGAGGCGATCGCCGGGTGTAATGTCCGCTTTACGGATGATGAGAGCAGTCTGAAAGAGGCCAAATTTCATATCGTGGCGGTACCGACGCCGGTCAACGCGGACCATACACCGGATCTGACGCCGGTGGAAGGGGCCAGCCGTATTCTCGGACGTAATCTGACGAAAGGTTCTGTTGTTGTCTTTGAGTCGACTGTTTATCCGGGTGTGACAGAAGAGATCTGTGTGCCGATTCTGGAACAGGAATCGAGCCTTGTCTGCGGCGTCGACTTTAAGATTGGCTATTCTCCGGAGCGGATCAATCCCGGTGATAAGGTGCACAGGCTGGAGACAATCACCAAGATCGTGTCCGGTATGGATGCGGAGACGCTGGAAGAAATTGCGCATGTCTATGAGCTTGTCGTGGACGCCGGCGTGCACCGGGCGCAGTCGATTAAAGTTGCCGAGGCGGCCAAAGTAATCGAAAACAGTCAGCGTGACATCAATATCGCCTTTATGAATGAACTCTCGATTATCTTTAACAAAATGGGCATCGACACAAAATCCGTGCTGGAAGCAGCGGGGACAAAATGGAATTTCCTGAAGTTCTTTCCCGGGCTTGTAGGCGGGCACTGTATCGGCGTTGACCCTTATTATCTGACATATAAGGCGGAACAGCTCGGCTATCATTCGCAGATCATATTGTCTGGGCGGCGGATCAATGACGATATGGGTAAATATGTGGCTGAAAGCCTTGTAAAACATCTGATCAGGGCCGATATTCCGGTTAAGGGAGCCAGAGTCGCTATTTTCGGTTTTACGTTCAAGGAGAACTGTCCGGATACGAGAAATACCAAAGTGATCGACATTGTCAATGAACTGAAAGAATATGGCATCGAACCGTTGATTACTGATCCGGTGGCTGACAGAGACGAGGCGCAGCGGGAGTATGGCATTTCGTTTGTGGAAGAGTCGGAAATCCGCGATCTGGATGCAATGATTCTGGCTGTCTCCCATCAGCAATATGAAACGCTGACAATGGAACGGCTGGACAGGCTGTACGGCACGAAGGGCCGGAAAAAAGTGCTCGCGGACATTAAAGGCGTGCTTGACCGGGATACGTATGAGAAAGCCGGGTATCTTTACTGGAGATTGTAGGGAGAGTAGGACGGTATAAAGACAATGCTGATCCGTTGGTCACATATTGAAAATATCTGCATGTGATCCGGTATCCACGAGTGTCAGTGTCAGAATGTCATGTTCAAGCAAATAGACAAGAAGCCAGTCTGGTTTTATGTGGCACTCGTGGAACCCCTGAAATTTGCCGCCGAGTTGATGATCGTGATACTTTTCATCTAATTGTTTTCCCTGACGCAATGTGTCAACAACTTTGTCGAGAAGGGAGAGATCAAGCCCTCGCTTTTTGATACGCTTATAACTTTTTTTGTAAGCGGTAGTGAATTTGATTGTGTACATTTAATCGTCCAGAGCTTTCTTCAGTTCTTCCATGTTAGTATATCCACTGCTGTCGGGATTGCATGAAATTTGTCGGGCTTCTTCCATTGCGTCCAACGTACGCTGGCTGTAACGAGGCATTTCTATATGAAAAGGGATGCCGCCATGAAGGACACATTGGTGAAGAAACAGATTTACGGCGCTGGACATATCAAGGCCTAGGTTGTTAAACAGGTCAGTGGCCTGTTTTTTTATCTCTGAGTCAATGCGAATCTGGGTTGGTGCTGTTGCCATATTTTCACCGCCTTTCATTTATTTATATAATACGTAATACGGTATACATTGTCAACCGAAATAACAATATGTATACATGAAATGGTTACGAAAGTGGCAAAAAACAATTTCTGCGAAGCGGTTATGGAGCATTATAATCATCGCCCGTACAGGACATTAACTCGATTAATACGTCAAATGTTATATTAAAATATGATGATATATTTAATGACAGTATAAATGCGGATAAAGTATTGGTAGCTTACCAATTATATGAGAAAATAGAAAATATTAAGAAAGAATTTGCTAAAAAAAGCGATTAAACAGGAACAGAAGTATGTGGAGATATACAACCACAGTGCCTTTTTTAAAGGCTCAAGACCTAAGGTATATGTTCTTGACTTTATCAGGAGATGCGGAAAAGATTTGACGATAGAGAGAATTAAAAAATTGAAACTTAATGAAATCAGTAAATAGGGTTAGAGCACAAGTATTGATTACCGGTTGTTTCTTTTTGCATTTGTTGTCACCCGTGCTAACCCCGCGATTGTCTAATATGGATAATAATGGTATAATTAACCCATAACTTCGACTGACATAATATATTAACGGAAGGAGGCTGATGTTATGAACGTACTGGCAGTGGGATCTCATTTTAACAACATCGAAATCGGCTGCGGAGGAGCACTTTTACGACACAGGCAAAAAGGGGACAAAATCACGCTCTTTGTGGCAGCAACTTCCGGGATTCTTAATTCCGAGCGTCAGGAAGTGAGAAAGGATGACATTGTGTTTCAGGACGCGCAGGAGGCTGCGGGGATTCTCGGCGGCAAGTTGATCTGTGGCGGATTTGAGACGCTTCGTCTGGAGTTTGAAGACAATCTGAATGCGAAGCTCGTGCATATGATTGAGAAACAGAAATTTGATCTCATCTATACACATTTCCCGGGAGACATCCAGCATGATCACAGAGCATTGGCGAGAGCTGCCATTCATGCGGGCAGGCATGTGCCGCGGATGCTTGGTTACCGGTGTACCTGGTATCAGTCAGAGACGCCGTTTGTACCGAATTTTTTCGTGGATATTTCTGATATGTGGGAAAAGAAAGAAGCGCTTATGCGTCTGTACCGTTCCGACTCCGGCAGGGTGAAGGAAGGAAAGATCGCGTACTTTAAAAACGATGCGGAGAATAACGGACGCCAGAACGGGGTATCCTATGCAGAAGGTTTTCAGGTTATTAAGTGGCTGGAGAGATGAAGAGTAAGAGTGACAGGATAGAGAAAAAAGACAGACGATATAAAGGCGGACAGGAAGGGGTGAAGCAGGGGTTGCTGCTTGGCGCCTTTTTGTCATTTTTCGGGCTGCTCTGTTATCTGGCGCCGATCGGTATCTATCCGGATTCCGGTTCTTATATTTCCATGCAGGCCGGAAGAGAGCCGCTGTATCCGCTGTTCCTGGCGTTTTTCCGTTTGATATTCCGGGAAAAGGATACGATTGTATGGCTTGCCTCGTCAGGGCAGCTTGAGAGTGAGAAAGCAATGGAGCTGATCCGCACCTGGCCGGCGCTGCAGGTATCGATGCTGCTGCAGAGTCTGCTGGCGGCATTGGCCTGCTATTATCTGACGCAGGTTATCCGCAGGGCATTCCGGTTGAACTGGCCGCTGACAATACTGACTGCGCTGTGCACACTCATTCCTTTTGTGCTCACTCCGCTTGCCTCCTCGTCACATATGGTGCTGAACAAAGCCGTGCTGACGGAGGGTATCACATTCCCGCTGTTTTTTATGTTTACAGCCTGTATGATACAGGGGCTGCTTTCACAGAAGAAAAAGGGCAGGTATTACGGTCTGGCGTGTGGGTGTTCCCTGCTGCTCGTCCTTACGAGAAATCAGATGTTTGTCACCTTTGCGGCCTGGTGTGCGGTCATTCTCTTTGAGACGGTCCGCAGCCGGAGGTGGAAAGGCGCAGTGGCGCTGCTACTGTCTGTTCTTGTATTCGTAGGCGGGCGCAGTCTGTTTCATAAGGGATATAATAACATCGTGCACAGGGGATATACGGGAGCGGCTACCGGCAGCTATAATATGCTGACGACGCTTTTATACCTGTCAGAGGAATCAGATGCCAGTGCATTGACTGACCCGCAGCAAAAGGCCTTGTTTCTGGAAATGCACGCACAGATGGAAGCGGGCGGGATGACGCGGGCACAGGCGCCGGAGGGGATATTGGGCCGTGCCTATCACTATGAGGAATATTATGATGTGATTGGCTTTGAGATCCAGCAGCCCACTCTGTTTGGCTATGCGCAGCAGAAAGGGATCGCAGATGACGAGATACTCAATGAGGTGGTGCGCGTGGCCGCGCAGATGGACAGGGAACTGCTGCCGGGGTTGCTCGGTGCCTATGTATCCAATTACTTTGCCACCGTTGTCAGCGGCCTCACACGTTCCGTGTCCGCCAGTGGTACGGTCATGGGCGTTTATTCAGCGATTATTTATTTGCTTGCAGTCATACTTGTGCTATATTTATATAAAAAAGACAGGCAGAGCAAGGCGGCGCTTCTGATGTTGTTTGCCCTGCTGATGATCTGTGCCAATGTATTTGCCACTGCGCTTTTGATCATGTGCCTCTCGCGGTATATGATCTACAATACGGCATTGTTTTACATTGCGGGTCTGATGTGCCTGACGGAGGCGGTGCGTCTGCGGACAGGATGGACAGGCCTGGGATGCTTCCTGACATCCGAATCAGAGTCAGAGAACGCGCAGAAATAAACAGTTTCAGAAAGGACGATCACAATGGGATATAAGCAGTTACAGTTTCCGAAAGACAGTATTTTCTTAGTGACAGGAGGCGCCGGATTTATCGGGTCCAACCTGTGCGAGGCGATCACCGATATGGGCTACCAGGTGCGCTGCCTGGACAATATGTCGACAGGAAAACAGGAAAATATAGATTTTTTAACAGACAGAGAGAATTATACGTTCATCAAGGGCGACATTCGGGATCTCGACACTTGTATGGAAGTGTGCGAGGGGGTGTCTTATGTGCTCAATCAGGCTGCCTGGGGCAGCGTGCCGAGAAGCATTGAGATGCCGCTTCTGTATGAAGAGATCAATATCAGAGGTACGCTCAATATGATGGAGGCAGCCAGGGTGCAGGGGGTGAAGAAGTTTATCTATGCTTCCAGTTCTTCGGTATATGGAGATCATCCGGTACTGCCAAAAGTGGAGGGGCAGGAAGGGAATCTGCTCTCTCCGTACGCGTTGACGAAACGGGTGGATGAAGAGTATGGCAGACTGTACCATAAGCTGTACGGCCTTGACACTTACGGGATGCGCTACTTCAATGTATTTGGCAGACGACAGGACCCGGACGGGGCTTATGCGGCGGTGATACCAAAGTTTATCCGTCAGCTTCTGCGGGACGAGGCGCCGACAATCAACGGCGACGGAAAGCAGTCGAGAGATTTCACTTATATTGACAATGTGCTGGAGGCGAATCTGAAGGCCTGCCTGGCGCCGGGGGAAGCGGCCGGACAGGCATTCAATATCGCGTATGGCGGCAGGGAGTATCTGATCGACATCTATCATCATCTCTGCAAGGCGCTGGGCAAAGAAATCGAGCCGAATTTCGGGCCGGACAGAGCGGGAGACATCAAGCATTCCAATGCGGACATTACTAAGGCGAGAACACTTCTGGGATATGATCCGGAGTACGATTTTGAGCAGGGAATCGCGCTTGCCATTGCCTGGTACAAAGAAAACCTGTCGGAGAAATAACAGATGGTGCGGATGATCCATATCGTAGGTTCCATGTCGCCGAGCGGCATCGGTAACTTTATTATGAATGTTTACAGAAATATTGACAGACAGAAAGTGCAGTTTGACTTTATCGTGCATGAACACCGGGACGTGAGCTTTGACGAGGAGATTAAGGCGCTGGGCGGCAGACTCTTTTATGTGACAAGAAAGGCTGTCAGCCCCATAAAAAATTTCCGGGAGATCTGCCGGGTCATCCGGAAAGGGCATTACCGGATCGTATTCCGGCATACGGATATATCCACGGTGGCGGTCGATCTGCTGGCGGCGAAGCTGGGTGGTGCAAACGTACGGATCGCGCATTCGCATTCCACGAGCACACCGAATGTAACGATGCACCGATTGTTCCGGCCGCTTCTCAACATGCTCTGTACCCGGCGGTTTGCCTGCTCGGAGAAGGCGGGCCGCTGGCTGTATGGCAAGGCGCCTTTTGAGGTGGTGATCAACGCCATCCGTCTGGAGGATTTTGCGTACGATCCGGAAAAGAGAGAGCGGACGCGGAAAGCGGAAGGATGGGCGGACTGTCTTGTTGTTGGTCATGTCGGCAATCTGCTTCCGGTTAAGAACCATCTGTTTATGCTGGACATCATGGCGGAGCTTGTAAAGAGACGTCCCGATGCGAAGATGATATTTGCCGGAGACGGCGCGATGCGGAAGCAGATCGAGGAGAAACGCCGGGCGCTCGGACTGGAAGACCGTGTGGTCCTGCTCGGCGTACGCACCGATACGGGGACTCTGCTGCAGGCGATGGATGTCTTTTTGTTTCCATCCAGATATGAGGGACTGCCGATCGCCATGGTGGAGGCGCAGTGCAGCGGTTTGCCCAATCTGGTGTCCGATGTGATCACAGGCGATGTGGATGTGACGCCGCTCGTGCACAGAATGTCGCTGGAACGTCCTGCGGCCGAGTGGGCGGAGCGGATTCTGGCGCTGGCGGAGGAAGAACGGAAAGCAGCGGATGAGCGGCTGTTTGCGGAGAAGGGGTTTGACATCAGAGAGATGGTCAGACGGTATGAGGAGCTGGCATGAGCAGACTGAGAGAGCGCATCCTGAGAATGATGCGCTGCGATTACTGGGTAACAGCATACAGAAAAAGAGACAGGAGTGCACATGGCGGGGACAGTCTCATTCATGACTGTTGTACGGATGGATTCCGTCTGCTCCCACAGAGACGCTTTATCACGCAGGCAGACCCGTTTCTCTTTGAATATAACGGCGATACATGGCTGTTTTATGAGAGACAGGATCTGACGGATATGAAGGGAACGCTCTGGTGCCGTAATCTGGACGATGCGTCGGCCGGGCCGGTCCCTGTACTGGAAGAGCCGTTTCATCTGTCTTATCCTCAGGTGTTTCGCTACGGAAAGGAGATCTATCTGCTGCCGGAGACGCGAAAGGCGGGGGAAGTGAGGCTGTACCGCTGCCTGCATTATCCGGACCGCTGGGAAAAAGCAGAGACATTGTTTGACTTTCCGGCAGTCGACACGACGATATTTCCCACGTCTGACCACGTATCTTATTTTTTTACATATGTGGAGGGCAGGCTGGAGATCTTTCTCTGCGAGATGGAGAAGGAGCAGTTCCGTATCATAAAAAGAAAAAAGGTCTATGCTTCCGGGAAATCTGCCACTGTCCGTCCGGGCGGCGCGGTTATGGAAGAAAACGGAGTTTTGTATCGTTCGGCCCAGAACTGTACCGATTATTATGGACAGGAACTTCTCATCAATCAGGTTGAACGGCTGGATGGGAGCGGATTTGCGGAACATGTGTATACAAGATTGTCTCCACAGCAGATTCATATCGATGGAGTCCATGCGGTTGGCATTCATACTTACAACTGCAGTGAGCGCTATGAGGTGATTGATATTCTGCACCGGGAGTGCAGCCTTTGGACGATAGGGAAAAAGCTATGGTGGAAGATCAGAGGAAGCGAAGGATGAAAAAAACGATCGTATTTTATATTGCCACTCTGACCCGGGGCGGAGCAGAGCGCGTGATCGCCAATCTGGCCAACTATTTTCATACGCAGGGCTACCGGGTCTATATGGTGACGCTAGAGCCGGAGGAAGGATTGTATCCGCTGGCGAAAGGCATTCATAAAGTTGTGCTGCGGACGGGGGAGTGCAGAAGCATTGCCGGGCGTGTGACAAACGTCGTCAGAAGAGTGACGATGCTGCGGAAACTTCTGAAAAAGACGAACGCGGAGGCAATCGTCTCGTTTATCGGTAAGACGAATCTGCGGGCGATTCTCGCGTCGCTTGGCCTGAAGACAAAGGTGATCGTATCGGTGCGCAGCGCGCCGGAGCGGGAATACGCAGGGAAGCTGCGGGGGACGCTGGCCAGATTCCTGTTTTGTCTGGCGGACGGCATCGCCTTTCAGTCGGAGGGCGCACGTGCCTTTTTCCCGAAACCGGTACGGAAAAAATCCCGTATTCTGTTAAATCCGCTGTCGCCGGAATTTTTGAGGGAGCCGTTTGCCGGCGAACGCAGGAATGAAATTGTCACGGCCGGGCGGATGGACCCGGTGAAGAATCATAAACTGCTTGTGGAGGCGTTTGCGCTGGTAGTAAAAGAGAGACCGGAGATGCGCCTGACGATCTATGGCGATGGAGACTGCATGGAGACGGTGAAAAAGCGGGTGAAGAAGCTAGGTCTTTCGGATAAGGTAAATCTGCCTGGAGACAGCCGGGACATCGCCGGAGATATGGAGACAGCGAGACTGTTCGTGCTGTCTTCTGACTTTGAGGGAATGCCCAATGCGATCGCGGAGGCGTTTGCCCTTGGGATACCGGTCGTATCGACAGATTGTCCGAGCGGCGGCGCGGCGGCGCTTGTGCGCGACAAAGAGACGGGACTGCTCGTGCCGGTCCGTGATGCGGAGAAGATGGCGGCGGCGATCCTGCGGATTTTAAATGACAGAGAGCTGGAAGAGCGGCTGCGCCAGGGCGCGCTTGCATTTAGTCAGACGCTTCATCCTGACCGGATCAACGGTGAGTGGAAAGCATATGTGGAGGACATCATAAAGGGCCGGAACAATGAGTAAAGCAGCAGAGACGCCGCAGGCAGTAAAAAAGAAAATCGCATTTGTGATCAATAGCTTTGGCAAAGGCGGCGCGGAGCATGTAGCCGTCAATGTGGCGGAACATTTCTGGAAAAACGGCTATCAGATTTTGCTTGTCACTTCGAGAAAAGTGCCGGAAGAATATGAGATCACGTTTCCTGCCAGACGGCTGCTGCTGGAAGAGGAGATCAAAGGCGCGCCATTTGGCAGACTGGGGAAAGTCCCCGCCAGAGTCAGAACGTTACGGGCGATTTGGGAACGGGAGGAGCCGGACATCATCGTCTCCTTTATTGGAAAAATGAATTTGTATACGATGTGTTCCGTCCGGGGAAAACGGACTCCGGTCATTCTCTCGGTGCGCAGTGACCCGGCTCATGAATATCCGTCCCGGTTTCAGAAGAGACTGGCGGACAGATTGTTTGCCAGAGCGGCGGGAGTGATCTTTCAGACAGAAGATGCCATGGAATCGTTCCCGGCTCCGGTACGGGCGCATTCCTCAGTGCTGCCCAATGTGCTGGATGAGAGTTTTATGAAGGCGCGCTGGGAAGGTGCGAGAGCAAATGAGATCGTGATGGTGGGAAGGCTCGATGCCAACAAAAATCATGAGATGCTGCTGCGGTCGTTTGCGAGACTGCATCATGACTATCCGCAGATGAAGGTCGTCATCTATGGCGGAGGACTGCCGGGGAGCGATACGCAGCCGATGCTGCGACAGCTATCCATGGAACTGGGGATAGATCATAACGTGGAGTTCAGAGGGCGGCAGACGAATATCCGCGAAAAGATAGAACGTGCGAGAGTCTTTGTCCTTGCCTCAGATTATGAAGGAATGCCCAATGCGCTGCTGGAAGCAATGGCGGCCGGGCTGGCGGTCGTCTCTACGGACTGTCCATGCGGGGGTCCGCGCAGCGTGATCCGGAACGGGGAAAATGGCATTTTGATCCCGGTGGGGGACGGGGAGGCGCTGGAGCGGTCTCTGCGACAGATTCTCGATGACCCGGCGCTGGAAGAGCGGCTTGGCCGGGCAGCGGCAGGACTGGCGCAGGAACTCTCGCCGGAGAAAGTATGTAACAAATGGCAGATAGAGATAGAAAGCAGGGCAGACGAGTATGTTGGTAGTAAATCGCAGAAAAAAACACGGCGTTGACTTTCGGGAAATATGGTATGCCGAGGAAAAATGCGGGCTGGACGGTATCCTCTTATACCGGGGCGCCAAAAAGCCGATCGGCAAAGTACTGCGGGAAGTGCGAACGCTGATCACGGATCTGACATTGAGCGAGGAAGAGATTGTGGCCAGATGTCAGAAAGACTGCCGGTATCAGATCCGCCGGGCGGCAAGAGAGGGTATTACTGCGGAGTTTAAGACAGGACAGGAGATCACGCAGGAAGACATTGCCCGATTCTGTGAATTTTTTATTGACTTCTGGAAGACCAAGGGGATTACCGATGAAGCGTATGAGAAATATAAAGAAGAGATCGAGACATACGCCGCGGAAGGGGTGTTTGCCATCACCTGTGCGAAGCAGGGTGATCAGGTTCTGGTCTATCATACGTATATTGTCGGGGACACGTTTGTCCGCTCTTACCAGTCTGCCTCACAGTTTCGCAGTGAACATGTGAGTGCACGCATTGTCGGTATCGCCAATCGATATTTGCACAAGGCTGATATGATGTATTTCAAAGAAATGGGGAAGACTATATATGACTGGGGCGGCGCGGGCCTGCGCGAAGAAGTGAGGAACATCACGGAATTTAAGGAGTCTTTTGGCGGAGACGAGCTTTATTATTATGACTGTGAAGATGTGGTGGGACTGAGGGCGGAAGCAGTGAAGGGCATTATCAATCTGATTGGGGTACTTACGGATGACTAATGTGTGTATTTTCCGGTTGGACGACATCACACCGGATATGGATTGGAATCGATTTTACAGAGTCAAGGCGATCTTCGACAAATACAGAGTCAGACCGCTGATCGGCGTCGTACCGGACAATGCGGACGAGAATTTAAAGCGTGGGGAGCGGCACGAGGATTTCTGGGAATATATCAGATGTCTGGAAAAGAGTGGGTGGCAGATTGCGCAGCATGGCTACCGTCATGTCTATGAGACGAAAAACGCCGGCCTGCTGGGGCTGAAAAAAGCGAGTGAATTTGCCGGGCTTCCCTATGATGTCCAGTATGAAAAGATACGGGCCGGCAGGGAAATTTTGCAAAAAAAGGGACTTAATGTTACAATATTTATGGCCCCGGGTCATACGTATGACAAAAGGACGCTGAAAGCGCTGAAAAATCTTGGATTTACCTGTGTGACGGACGGCTTTGCGGACATCCCTTATTTCACGAAGGGCCTGCTCTTTGTGCCATGTAAGAGCGCAAGACCGAGGATTTCCCGGGGCGTGGACACGGTATGTCTGCACTGTAATGAACTGCGCGAAAGTGATTACCGGGAGCTGGAAAATTTCCTGGAAACGCATGGCAGTCAGGTCATCCCGTTTTCCGAAGTGCTCGACCAGCTTTGGTATTCGAGGCGGACACTGATGGTCGCAGTGCAGGAAAAGCGCAATCTGCTGCTGCATCGCCTGAAAGTGCGGGTGTCGCAGAGCCAGAAAGTCCAGCGTTATCTGCAGGATACGTATGATGAAAATCCGGGGAAAAAGAAAAAGAAACGGCTGCTCGGACTTCTGAAGCTTCTGTTTAGCAGGAGAAAGCATGGCGGCTGACCGGAGACCAAAAAGGATAGACGGGGTATAATATCGACAGATATTATACTGCCGTATGGCATGAAAGGACATGTGCGAAGCACATGATATAACATGGATATTATCAATAAACTGAATGTGGTACTGAATAAAAAGCAGAAGAGACAGGTGGCGGTCCTGCTTGTTCTCATTATCATCGGGGCAATTCTGGAGACGGTCGGTGTCTCTATGATACTGCCGATTGTCACGGCGGTCGTCGAGCCGGATGCCTTTACGGGCAACAAACTGGTCATCCTGATCAGTAATCTGCTCGGTCTGGAGAGTCTGGAAGAGTTTGTGATCACGATGATTATAGCCCTGATCGTTATCTTTGTGTTGAAAAACATGTATCTGCTGTTTATGTATCATGTACAGCATACGTTTATCTGCAACAGTCAGTTTCTGATCTCCAGAGACCTGCTCCGCATCTATTTTAATAAGCCTTATGAGTTTTATCTGAATGCCAACACTTCGGACGTGCTGCGAACGGTATACAGCGATACGACGGGAGTCTTCTCTCTGCTGCTTGAGTGTATCCAGTTCATGTCTGAGTTTGTCATTGCGATCTGTCTCGGACTGGTGCTGCTCGTCATTGATTTTCAGATGATGGTTGTCATGTGCGTCGTACTTTTTGGCGTCACCGGGCTGATTGCACTGATCTTCAAACCGAAGCTGGGACGGATCGGGCAGGAGGCCAGAGTGCGGCAGAGCCGTATGTATAACAGTATCATCCAGTCGATCATGAGTATCAAGGATGTCAAAATCTTTGCCAAGGAGGACTCTTTCCTGGAGGAATATGAGAACAATGGCAAACTGTTTTATGACCTTTCCAGAAGTCAGAAGGTGCTTGGCTCTGCGCCGCGTCTGATTATTGAAAGTGTTTGTATCGGCGGGATTCTCGCCTATCTTGGTGTGATGATTGCGCTCGGTCAGAGTGTGACGAGTATGCTACCCCAGCTCTCCGCCTTTGCACTGGCGGCGGTGCGTCTCATGCCCTGTGCCAACCGGATGAGTACGTACCTCGCCAATATCGCCTATTATAAGCCGACGCTTGATTTCGTATATGAGAATGTGGAGATGCCGCAGCATGTAAAAGCAAGCGCTCGCAAGGGTTCTGAAACTTGTGAAGACTGTGGATCAGTGGCCAGGGACGGACATGCCGGAGGCAGAGACAGTGAGGGGAAACTGCCGCTTTGCAGTGAGGTGACGATCGAAGGGATCAGCTATCAGTATCCGAATTCCGATAAAAAAATATTTGACAATGCTTCTATGCGGATTCCGGTCGGGAAATCGGTCGGTATTGTCGGGAAATCGGGTGCAGGGAAGACGACGCTCGTCGATATTATGCTCGGACTGCTCGATGCACAGTCCGGCCGGGTATTATGCGACGGGGTGGATGTGAACGCTGATTATGCGGGCTGGCTGCATAATATCGGTTATATTCCGCAGACGATCAATCTGATTGACGATACAATACGGGCAAATGTGGCGTTCGGTATTCCGCGGGAAAAAGTCAGTGAGAAACGGGTGTGGGAAGTGCTGGAGGAGGCGCAGCTCACCTCATTCGTACAGGAACAGCCACAAGGGCTGGACACAGAGATCGGAGAGCGCGGCATCCGCATGTCCGGCGGGCAGAGACAGCGTCTGGGTATAGCCAGAGCGCTCTACCATAATCCGGAGCTGCTTATTCTCGACGAAGCGACTTCTGCTCTGGACAATGACACAGAGGCGGCGATTATGGAAGCAATCAATCATTTCCACGGACGAAAGACGATGCTGATCATTGCTCACAGGCTGAAGACGATCGAGAACTGCGATATGATTTTTGCGGTGCGAGACGGCAAGATCGTTCAGGAGAATCAGAATGAACATTAACTTATTTTTTCAGGGGTATGATTCCGTAAACGGGTATCAGACTTCTATTCTGAAAGAGATCGACGAACAGGTTCATTTTCACAGATGTGTGCTGACGAGCCGGGACAACGATGGCAATGACAGTTACGATCCCGCAAAATATGAAACAGTCGACTATGATATGTGCGCCAATGCCAGATATGAGCAGAAAATGGATATGAATGGTCTGCTTCCCCTTGACCGGGAGATTCTGTCAGCAATGGAGCCATATGAGCCTGTGGCAGTAAAGATGCTCTGCCGCATTACCGATTTTGATATATTCACGTATGATGAGGCCAAGCGGTTTTACCTTCATCATCTGCGGTTTTGGAATGACGTATTTATGAGAAATGAAATCAATTTTGTCTTTCTCACCGGGATTCCACATCATACGCACGACTATATCATCTATGCGTTGACCAGGGCGAGACAGATTCCCATGTGCATTCTGGCGCCGACCCATCTGCCGCACTGGTGCTTTGTTGGCAATGATCTGTACCGTTTGTATGAACGGCTGGATAAGACTTATGAGGACTACGAGCGTCAGGGGAAGAGAGGCGGAGATAAGCAGGTAACGCTGCCAGAGGATGTGGAGGCTTACTATCAGGCGTTGCTGAAAGAAAATAAGTTGCAGAAGATGAAAGTGATGCTCGGTTCCGGCAGCCGGAAAGAACATGCCAAAAAAGAAAAACGGCAAATCATGGGATATGTGATGCGGGATAAGATATGGAAGCGTCAGCTCTCCCGGGTAAAGCATGGGCTTGCAGGCGCGCTGCGGGAGAGATCGGCCGCGCCCTGGAAGGAAAGTCTGGCATGGATGAGAAAAGATGCCTACTGCATTCAAAAGGTGCGGCATAAGCTGAGACACTGTGCTACGATCGATGATTATGAGAAAATGGCCGTAATGCCGGAGATGGAACATGAAAAGTATGTATTATTCCTGCTGCATCTGCAGCCGGAGGCGACGACACTGCCGCAGGCAGGGGTATTCGCAGAGCAGGAGCTTTGCGTGCAGCTGCTTGCACCGGTTCTGAAAAAATATGGCATCCGGCTCTATGTAAAAGAACATTTTGTACAGCCGTATCGGATGCAGCGTTTTTATGAAGATCTGCGGGATACGGACAATGTCACGCTTGTGAGCAGTGAGGCGGAGTCGGTCGATCTGCTGGAGCACTGTGTGGCGGCGGCGACGCCGGCAGGAACCGTATCGATCGAGGCCATCGCCAACGGCAGACCGGTTCTGGTATTCGGACACGGCGGATTTGAACATGGACCGGGCATCTATCAGGTCGGTAATGAGGCGCAGTGCAGAGCAGCCATCGAAGAAATCCTGAGAGGCGGAGAAATATCGGCCCTGTCCGTGAGAAACTATTTCCGGGCCTTTGCGGACAGCGGTATCTGCATCTATTCCCCGATCGAAGGCGCCGATCCGGACTTAGTGGAACAGAGCAGAAAAGAGGTTGTAAAGCTGGCAGTGGAAGAGATACGGAAAGGACTGGGAGTATGAAAAAAGTGTTGGTGACAGGGGCGGACGGATTTATCGGCAGCCACCTGACGGAATATCTGATGGAACAGGGTCTGGAAGTGAAGGCCTTTACTTATTATAATTCTTTTAATTCCTGGGGATGGCTGGATAGCTTCCCCAAAGAGAAACTGGATGAACTGGAGATCTTTCAGGGAGACATCCGGGACCCGAACGGTGTGCGGGAGGCAATGAGAGGGACAGACGGTGTGTTCCATCTGGCGGCGCTGATCGCCATCCCATTCAGTTATCACTCCCCGGATTCCTATGTGGATACGAATATCAAAGGAACGTTAAACGTCCTGCAGGCAGCGAGGGATCTGGATCTGGAGCGGGTATTGATAACATCCACTTCGGAAGTATACGGCACGGCGCAGTATGTGCCGATCGACGAAAAGCATCCGTATCAGGGGCAGTCACCGTATTCGGCGACGAAGATCGGGGCTGACCGGCTGGCAGAGAGCTTTTACCGGAGCTTTGAACTGCCGGTGACAATCGTCAGGCCGTTCAACACATTCGGACCGAGGCAGTCGGCAAGGGCGGTCATTCCGACGATCGTCTCCCAGCTTTTGGCGGGAAAGGAGCAGATCAGACTCGGTTCGCTGACACCGACAAGAGACTTTAATTATGTGAAAGACACAGCCAGCGGCTTTTACGAGATCGCCAGATCAGAACGGACGGTCGGCGAGGAGATCAACATCGCCACGCAGAGAGAGATCAGCATCGGCGATCTCGCAGAGGAACTGATCCGTCAGATCAATCCGCAGGCACAGATTGTCTGCGATGAGCAGCGCACCCGTCCGGAAAAGAGTGAAGTCAACCGGCTGCTCGGCTCTAATGAAAAAATCAGACGGCTCACGAAGTGGCAGCCCCGCTATACGTTTGAACAGGGACTGGCGGAGACGGTCGAATGGATCAGACAGAACACGAATATTTATAAGGCAGATATTTATAATGTATGAGAAGAGGTATGATAAATTAGAAACACTCTGTATCTCGCCGGAGTGTTCCATTCTGGAAGCAATCAAAGTGCTGGATGAGACGCATGAGCGGATTGTGCTCATCGTGGAAGACCGCAAACTTCTCGGCGTTTTGACTGACAGTGATGTCAGAAAACTGATCCTCAAAAGCCAGGATATGACGGAAACCGTGACGGCGGCGATGACAAAAAAACCAGTCTGTGTCACAGAGGAAGACGCGCACCGGGCGGTCAGCCTGATGGAACGCTATGGCATCGATGCGATCCCGGTGATCGACCGGAGCGGTATGCTGCTGGATCTTCTGTTCCGTTATGAGACGCCGGGGAGAAAGCGGCGCTGTGAAGAGAAGACGCAGGCGCCGGTCGTCATCATGGCGGGAGGCAAGGGGACCCGCCTTTATCCTTATACACAGGTGCTTCCAAAGCCGCTCATTCCGATCGGCAAGACGACGATACTGGAGCAGGTGATCGATTCGTTCCGTGAGGCGGGATGCAGCCGGTTTTATCTGTCTGTCAATTACAGAAAGAATCTGATCAAGGCGTATATGCAGGATCTGCATCCGGCCTATGCGGTCACATATCTGGAGGAAGAAGATTTCCTTGGCACTGCGGGCAGTCTCTATCTCGTCAAAGAGGAAATCCAGGAACCGTTTTTTGTCAGCAACTGCGATATATTACTGGATGTGGATTATGGCAAGGTCATGAAGTTTCATCGCTCTCATGGCAATGTGATCACGCTGATCACTTCGCTGAAAAATTACACGATACCCTATGGCGTTGTTAATATCGGCAGAGGCGGACAGATGGAAAGTCTGTCGGAGAAACCGGAGATGAGTTTCCTCGTCAACACGGGTGTCTATGTCCTTGATCCGCAGGTACTTCAGCTCATACCGAAAGAAGGGTTTATGCACATTACCGATCTGATCCAGGTCTGTCTGGACAGAGGCGAGCATGTGGGCGTCTACCCGATCACAGAGAAGGCATGGGAGGATATGGGAGAGTTCTCCTCAATGGAAGAGATGCTGCGCACACGGGAGATCCGCGAGCAGTCAGACAGGTAACATGCGCGGAGGGTATGGATACAGGAATATGAACAGAAAAATTTTGATTACGGGCGCCGGGGGGTTCATCGGTACGGCGCTGGCAGATTATTTGCGGGAGCGGGGCGTACAGGTGATGGCGCTTACTTCCGCAGAGCTGGACATAACGGACAAGCGGGCGGTGGAAGCGCTGCCGGTGAAGCAGATCAGACATATCGTGCATCTGGCAGGCAGGACATTCGTGCCGCGAAGCTGGGAGGCGCCGGCGGAGTTTCTCGAGACAAACACGTTCGGCACGCTGCATATGCTGGAGCTGTGCCGCAGATATGAGATCTCGATGACATATATCAGCGCGTACATTTACGGGCAGCCGCAGTACAATCCCATCCGGGAGACCGACCGGATCTGTCCGAACAATCCTTATGCGAAGTCGAAATATATGGCGGAAGAACTCTGTGAATTTTATGCCGGGCAGTTTGGCGTAAAGGTGAGTGTCATCCGGCCTTTTAATGTATACGGCAAAGGTCAGAAAGACCATTTCCTGATTCCGCAGATCATCCGGCAGGCGATGCGGGAAGACAGTGTCCGCGTGATGGATCTTTCACCGAGACGCGACTATATTTATCTGGACGATCTGCTGGAGGCCATTGCCCTGACAATAAAAAATGTGCGGGAATATGATGTCTTTAATATTGGCTCCGGTATTTCATATTCGGTGGCGGAAGTCATTGACCTTGTGCAGAAGATTGCCGGCAGTCATAAGCCTGTGGAATCTAAGAATGAGACACGTAAAAATGAACTGAACGACGTGGTCGCGGATATTACCCATGCCGGGGAGGTTCTTGGCTGGAGGCCCCGCCATACACTGGAGCAGGGATTGACAGAGATCATCAGGGCGGCGGTGAAAACAGTGAAATGACATATGTGTCATAATGGCAGGGAGGGCGGACATGAACTGGAACAGACATAAGATTTATATCATTGCGGAGATCGGCGGTAATTTTACGACGTATGAACAGGCGGCGGCGCTGATCGATGCCGCAAAGGAGAGCGGCGTCGATGCAGTTAAGCTGCAAAGCTACCGGGCGGAGACTCTGTCCAGCAAAAAAGCGGTTTTTGATATGGAAAACACAGGCGTCACCTCGCAGTATGAATTGTTTGACGAGTATGCGGTCGGAGAAGAGCTGCACCGGAAGGTGTTTGCCTATGCCAGGGAACGGGGACTGGACATCTTCTCTTCCCCGTCTCATAAGAGTGATGTCGACATGCTGGAGCGGCTCGGATGCGACGCCTACAAGATCGGCTCGGACGACGCGGTGAATCTGCCGCTGCTGCGCTATATTGCCAGGCTTGGCAAGCCGATAATTTACGCCACCGGTATGTGTACGCTGGAGGAAGTGAGAGAATCCGTCGATGCGATGCTGGCGGAGGGAAACAGCCGGATCACAATACTTCATGCGATCACCGCTTATCCGACGCACCCGGAGGACGTGAACCTGCGGGCAGTCCGGACGCTGCAGGAGGCTTTTCCGGGACTCGCAGTCGGCTATTCCGATCATACGCTTGGAACGACGGCCTGCATCTGTGCGGCGGCGATGGGGGCAAAGATGCTGGAAAAACATTTTACATGTGACAAACAGGCCGAAGGGCCGGATCATATGCACTCTGCAGATCCGCAGGAGATGCGGGCAATCGTGGACGCTGTGCGTATGTTTGAAGTCATGCGGGGCAGCGGGATCAAGATGCCGGCGAAAGCGGAGGCGGTGACGAGAAGGAATAACAGAAAGAGCATCGTGCTCTGTGAAAATGTCGGGGCCGGTGAGCCGATCAGGCCACAGGCGGTGGACATCAAACGACCGGGATACGGCATTGCACCGAAGTTTCTGGAACAGGTGATCGGCAGGCGGGCAGCCCGTGATCTGGAGAAAGAGGATGTTCTTACATGGGAGGATTTGGCGTAACAAGGAGGCGGCAGGATGAATGTATTAGCGATCGGGGCACATTTTGACGATATTGAGCTTGGCTGCAGCGGCAGTCTGAAAAAGCATGTGGACAGAGGGGACAAGGTAATTATTTATGTGGCGACAACTTCCGGCTTTGTCAGTCCGGATCAGGTGACGGTGCGCAGCGATGAAGCGGCGATGGCCGAGGGTGCGGCAGCGGCGGCGCTGATCGGCGGCAAACTGATCTGCGGCGGATTTGAGACGCTGAAGCTGGAGTTTGAGGATAATCTCAATGCACAGCTTGTAAAACTGATCGAACAGGAAAAAATCGATCTGATCTATACGCATGACAGGGAGGACGTGCATCACGATCACGCGGCGCTCGCAAGAGCCAGCTTTCATGCGGGCCGGCATGTGACAAGGATTCTAACCTATCACAGCAACTGGTATCAGTCCGACGTGCGGTTTACGCCGAACTTTTACAGTGACATCAGTGATACGTGGGAGACGAAAGAGGCGGTGATCCGGGCGCACCGGTCGGAGTACGAGCGGGTTGGAGACACGTGGATCAATTATTTCAGAAAAGAGGCCGAGAATCATGGTTATGTCTGCGGCGTGAAACTGGCGGAAGGATTCCGCTGTGCCAAATGGCTCGCGTAGACGTCAGGACCGCTGACAGACGATCATCACAGAAGGAGGAACCATGACAGGAATCATAATACAGGCAAGAACCGGGTCGACGAGACTTCCGGGAAAGATTTTAAAAGTCATTCATGACCGGACGCTGCTCGATCATATCATAGACAGGCTGAAATCGCTGAAAGAGGATGCAGTGATTGTCATTGCCACAAGTACGCTGACGGGTGATGACCGGGTGGAACAGTTTTGCCGGGAAAAGGATGTGCTCTGTTTCCGGGGCAGTGAGTCGAATGTGCTCAGCCGCTACTACAACTGCGCCAGAGAGCAGGGATTTGACCATATCGTGCGTCTGACAGCGGACAATCCCTTTGTGGATGTGGAGGAAGTGGACAGGCTGATTGCTTATCACAAACAGTGTGACAATGGGTTTACGGAATCGTTTTCGCAGCTTCCGATCGGTGTGGGAGCGGAGATATTCAGCTTCGCGGCGCTTGAGGAAGATATGGAAAAGGCAAGTATGCCCCATCACTTCGAGCATGTGGACGAATATATTTTAGAGAATATGGACAAATTTAAGACAGGGACACTGCAGGTGGCGCCGGAGAAAAATGCGCCGCAGGTCAGGCTGACGGTAGATACGCAGGAGGACTATGAGAAAGCCTGTTATATCGCGTCCCACAGTAAGACCGGTCTGGCGACGACGGAGGAGGCGATCGCTTTATGCTCGCAATATGCGTAGAATGTTCTCATCAGAGAGGGATGGGGCATCTGTTCCGTGCCCTCAATCTGATTCATATGCTGGAGCATCTGCAGGAACCGTATGTGCTCATCGTCAATGAGGATGCGGGGGCGCTGCGTATTCTGGAGCAGTGGTGTATCGCGGCGGTGACCGCAGACCTGCGTGACCTGACAAGCGACTGGGAAGGCGCTCTGATCAGAGAGTATCAGATCACAGTCTGGCTGAATGACAGGCTGGATACGTCTTATGTGACGGCCAGGCATGTGACAGACACCGGGATTCCCCTGTATACGATCGATGATATGGGGGAGGGGGCGGCCCTGGCAGATGGAAATTTTGCCAGTCTGATCTTTGAAGATGTGGAACGGGTGCCGGGCAGGAAAGTATATGCGGGGTGCGACTACCTGATTCTCAATCCACAGATTGAGACATACCGCCGAGAGAGAAGTAAAGTAGAAAATATACTGGTAACGCTGGGCGGAAGTGACACATACGGAGTGACACTGCGCGTGATGGAATTTTTCCGCCGGCATAAAGAATTACATAAAAAAATCACGATTCTTCTGGGGCCGGACGCCGTGATTGAGAGCGAAGTCAGGAGAGCAGCGGAGGGGACCGGGTTTACGGTCGTCTCTGCCGTGCCGTCGCTCATTTGCTTTCTGGCGGAATTTGATCTTGCCGTCACAGGAGGCGGTGTGACGGCGCTGGAGGCGGCGGCCTCCGGGCTGCCCTGTGTGGTCGTGGCTAATGAGATTCATGAGATCCAGATCGGACGCTATCTGGAGCGGCAGGGCTGTGCGCTGTTTGCGGGCTATTATAAAGAGATGGACCTGGAGAGAATCACAGAGATCAGAGACATCGGCGCCATGAGCAGACGGGGAATGGAGACGGTGAGCCTGTCCGGTGCAGCGCGTATCTGCGGGATTATGGGTATTGGCGGGATGGGAATTTAAGGTAACTGTGCATGAAGCGTTTGCAGTCATTGCGATTCGCAAGTCCCTGTAAAATCTGACAAAAAAGGAGTTTTCATGAGAGAGGAAGAGAAGACAGTCGTCATTCATCAGCCGGATTTTATGCCGTATCTGGGGTTTTTTGACAGGCTGCTCCATGCGGATACGTATGTCGTGCTGGAGACGGCGCAGTATGTAAACGGCACAAGCCGCAGCTGGATGAACCGGGATAAGATCAAGACGGAGAAGGGGGAGCAGTGGATCACGGTCTGCGTAAAGAAAGCGCCGAGAGAGACGCCGATCAAAGAGATTCTCCTGCTGGATGATGGAAAATGGCAGAAAAATAATCTTGGTCTGCTTCATCAGAACTACCGGAAAGCGGCATACTATAAAGAGATCATGCCCTATGTCGAAAAACTGTATGGAGAAGATTATGTTTATTTCTGGGACTTCAGTTTTGCCTCGATTAAAATGCTTCTGGAGTTGTTTGATATTACGGTCGACATTGTGTTTTCTTCCGATTTGCAGCCGCAGGGGAAGAACAATGAGATGATCGTGGATATTATGAATAAGCTGGGGGCGAAGACGTATCTGTCCGGTACAGGGGCGGCGGACTATTATGATCCGGCTGTCTATGAGCAGGCTGGAATACGGGTTTTGTGGCAGGACTTCCGGCATCCGGTCTATCCACAGCAGTTCGGGACATTTATTCCATATCTGAGCAGCATTGATCTGTTGTTTAACTGCGGAATTGAGAGATCGAGAAAGATACTACGGGGATCATCTGATGAATCATACGAAAGATTACAGGAAGTACGAGCGGATATTAAAGATTGTTGACGGAATCGCAGTGGGCGCAGGGTGTTTTTTTCTGCTCTGTATCTTTCTGGAGGCCCTTCATCCGGCTATTTTGGGTGACGAGACGTTTTCCATGAAACTGGCGGAGAAAAGTTATGCGGACATTGTGCGGTATACGGCACAGGACGTACACCCGCCGCTTTATTATTGGATCCTGAAGACGGTTCTTTCGATTGGAAATCTTTTTTCCATAAATCCGGTGATCTCGGGTAAGCTGGCTTCCGTCATACCATGGATTTTACTGACTGCCGTAGCCTGGTTTCGGATCAGAAGGGAGTTTCCGGGTACCTTTGGCATCTTCTTCTTATGTCTGACAGGGATGCCGCAGATGATGCGGTATGCGGTGGAGATCAGAATGTATGGCTGGGGAATGTGCTTTCTGGTGCTTGCCTATCTGGCACTTTGTAAAATTATCCGGGGAGCGGAGGAATGGCGGCAGTATGTATGGTTTGGTCTGTTTGGCCTGCTGGCAGCCTATACGCATTATTTTTCCTGCGTGGCCGCGGCGTTTTTATATCTGAGTCTCGGTCTGTATCTGTTTCTGTATCGGCGGAAAAGTCTGAAAAAATGGCTGCTGAGCGCGGCGATCGCGGTAATTGGCTATCTGCCATGGCTGCCGGTTATCCGCCGTCAGATGGGTGCGGTGAAGGCTGACTATTGGATTGAGAAGATTTCTCTTTCCACACTGTTTTCATTTTTCCAGTTTTTATTCAATCCGAAGGTGTATCGCTGGCACAGCGGAACGATATTGGGGTTTCTCACCTTTTTACTGTTAGCAGGTACAATCGTTCTGCTATGGCGGTGCAGTGGGGAAGCAGGCAGAGAGACTGCGTTTTGTGCGACCACGGGGGTGGGCGTCCCCTTTTTTATCATTGCGGTCGGTGTGGCGGCTTCCATCTGTATGAAGCCAGTACTTGTACAGCGGTATCTGTTTTTTGGACTGGGCACACTCTGGCTCGGCTTTGCCATTTCCATTTCCAAACGGAAGAATCCTCTGCTGAAGACCGGAGTCCTCGTGTTTCTGCTCTGTGTGACGACGATGAATCTGACACATTTTATGAGAGTGGAGCGGGAGAGTCGGGAGGGCTGGCAGCAGATAGAAGCCCTTTTGGGGACGATACGGGAAGGCGACGTGATTCTTGCCAATCTCGGACAGACACGGCTTGCGCTCAGTTATGCGATGCCGGAGACGCAGGTCTGCTACTACTGGAGGCAGCAGACGGAAGAATTATTCAAGGAGATGTTTGGCAATCTGACAGATACGAGAGATGAAGCCATGATTCTCTCTTACCTGACGGACGAAAACCGTATTTATTTTTTTGATACGCTTGACAATGACGAATTTCATTTCAAAGAGGACTGCTCTGACCGGAATGTATTTTTCACAGATGCGGGAATCCATTGCATTGAAGATGTGAGAGTGCAGGTGTACATAATAGAAAAAGGAGAATAGCATGTTTATTGTTACATCAGATCCGATCGACTGGATATGGGGAAAAATGAAACGGATCGCGCCGAGTGTCCGCTGGACGTTTGCTCTTACCTTCTTATCGGGTATCCTTGTCCACTTTTACTGTATGAGCCATAAGTTTTTTAATTATTTTGAGATGGGCAATATTTTTTCTTATATGCCTTTTTTACAGGAGGATACGGTGGGACTGGGACGCTGGTTTATGCCCATCGCCACCAATCTGTTTACGAGTTTCAGTATGCCGGTGTTTAACACGCTGATTTCACTCTTTTACATGTCGCTGGCTTCGGCGCTGATCGTAGATCTGCTTGAGATCCGCTCAAGAGCGTATGGCGTGCTGTTCGGTCTTGTATTTGTCACCTTTCCGGGTCTGACCTGTGTCCTTTCGTTCGGGGTCAACTGCGATGAGATCACGCTGGCGCTGTTATTGTCCATTGTCTCGGCCTATACGTTTTACAAATGGAAGTTCGGCATGTTCTGGGGCGCTTTATTTCTGTGTCTGTCTCTCGGCGCGTATCAGCCTTATATGTCGGCGACGATCGGTGTGATCTATATGATGCTTTTTCTGAAAGCCTACCGGGAAACCTGTGACTGGCGTTCGTTCTTTCTGATGACGATAAAGGCTGTGGCGATGCTGGCGGCGGGATTTATCCTGTATTATATGATCTTACAGCTGGCGATCAAAGTGACGGGAGCGGTTCTCAGCGATTATCACGGGGTGGATGACATGACGTCCTTTACGCCGAAAGGGATCGCCAAAGGACTGGTATATACGTATGGTTATTTTCTGTCTTATTTCTTCACGACGGCTTATACGTACACTGTAGACCGGATTGTATGTAACGTGGTGGGCGCCGCAGCGTTTTTTGCGCTGCTGTTTTCGAGGCTGCGGACGGCGCGCCTGAGTGCGGAGGCTGATGAAACTGTCAGGCGAACCGCGGCGGACGCGGCAGGGGACTGCGGAAATAAAAGAAGTGACCGCTGTTCCAATGTTTTGTTGACGATTCTCTTTTGCTGTCTGCCACTCGGTGTCAACGCGGCTCCTTTTCTGATGGCGGACCGGGTAGGCGCAGGCGTTGACCGGTATATGATATTTTCGATGATGTTTCTCTGGGCGCTGCTTCTGGCGATGCTGGATGTGTGCAGAGGAGAGAAAACGACATTTGCGTCATTTAAAGCGAAAAATCTGATACAATGGGCAGGGGTGCTGGCGGTTTCGGCTTCTGTCCTGTCGGGATTTGTGATCAGCAACCAGGCTTATCACCGGATGGAGGCGATGACAGAGACGACAGGCGCACTGCTGAACCGGATTGTGGCCCGGATGGAAGAGCAGCCGGAGTGGAACAGGGAGATTCCGGTCTATTTTGTCAACTGCCGGGCGCTTGTCAATCAAAATTATGAGGTGGAGATTCCGGAATATGAGGCAATCAGAAATATGCCGGGCACCTATCTGAGATCCTCCTACAGTGAGGAGGCGGTTGTGAATTATCTGGAAGTGTATCTGCATTTTCCGGTGCAGGAGGCGACACAGGAGCAGCGCGAACGCGTGGAGAAAAATCCGGCATTCTCGCAGATGAAGAGTTTTCCGGCAGAGAGCGCGGTGCAGGTGATCGACGGTGTGATGGTGGTTAAAATCAGTGAAGGGGAAGAATACTAAATGCAGAGTTTATCAATGAAACAGTTGTCTGTCGGTCAGAAGGCAGAGCGGGAATTTCCTGTGACGCAGGAGAGCGTGGCGGCGTTTGCAGAAGTCTCACAGGACAGCAATCCGCTTCATCTGGATGAAACTTACGCGAGTAAGACAAGATTCGGAAGGAGAATTGCTCATGGGATGCTGACCGGCAGTTTTATCTCTGCGATGATCGGCACAGAGCTCCCGGGAGAGGGCTGTATCTATATGAAACAGGAGCTGACGTTTCTGCGGCCTGTTTATGCCGGCGATGTTGTGCGGGTGGAGATCGTGGTGTCGCAGCTGCAGACGGAAAAAAAGCGTGCAGTGCTGTCTACAAACTGCTATAATCAAAACGGAGAACAGGTCATTGCCGGAACTGCTCTGGTGAAACCGAAGGAGGAATGAGAAATGCCAGTATTATCATATATGGACAATATCTTCAAGCTGAGTCATTGTTTTGTCAACAGAGATTACAGCGGCATCAGAGAAGAGATTCTGTCAATGAAGGAAGAGCTCAATTACAGATATGAGGAGGGCGGGGAAGTGTGGGGCTACCAGATTTCCAAAAATATACCGGTCTCCGGGCTGTATGGCTTTGACGCTTATGTGGTGAGATTTTATTTTACGAAGATCGATACGCTGCACAACGAACATCAGGAACAGATCATGGAGAAAGTGTTCGTGGCACTGAAACGGGAAATGCAGATGTGCAAAGGGTATTATAATCTGCGTCTGCCGGCGCATGTCGTAGATGTGCTCAAAGGCTTTAACAAATATCTGTCAGGCGGTATCTTCTGCGGGGGAACGGTCGAGCAGGTCGTGAGCGGCAGGGAAGTGGAAATTCCGAGACGGGAAGGAATCCGCGTATTCTTTGCGGAGCGTGCCTATCTGAAAGAGCACAGAGAACAGCTTTTGCAGATGACGTATTCTTCGTTTGCCTCTTATCAGGGACAGTATCATATCTCTTCCGTAACCGATGAAAAAGCGGGAGTGATCTATGAAAACTGGATCGAGAGCTATTTTGAAAACTTTGAGGATAACCGTATTTTTGTAGTCGAATATGAGGGAGAACCAATCGGCTTTTGCACGATCGGGGAAGACGAGCACGTCGTGGAGGGACAGCTCTCGGCGATCTCTTCCGTACACCGGAAACTGGGAGGCTACCGGACGTTGATCTCTTCGCTCATCAATTATGCCTATAAAAACGGCAAGAGCTTTACGGCGAGTACGCAGTTTGACAATTATATTGTGCAGGGAACGTGGAATTCTCTTGGCATGAAGCCGTACTTTTCCTTTTATAACTTCCATTTTGACAACAGATAAAAAGGGGACTTTAACATATGAGCAGTATCCTGTATCTGGTGCTGCCCTGCTATAACGAGGAAGCTGTGCTTCCCGCCACGGCAGAGGCGCTGGAACAAAAATATCATAGATTGCTGGATGAGGGTAAGATCAGCGGTGAGAGCAGAATCATGTTTGTCAACGACGGCTCCGGGGACAGGACATGGGAGATGATCACGGAGCTGTTTCACAGAAATCCGATCTTTTGCGGTGTCAATCTGTCTCGCAACCGCGGGCATCAGAACGCGGTGCTGGCGGGACTGTTGACGGCCAGAGAGAAAGCGGATGTCGTGATCTCCATTGACGCGGATCTGCAGCAGGACATCGAGGCCGTCGATCTGATGCTGGAAAAGTATGAGCAGGGCTGCGATGTCGTATACGGCGTGCGCAATACGAGAAACACCGATGGCTTTGTCAAGAAAAATACCGCCCTCGGTTTTTATAAGATCATGCAGTTTATGGGCTGCGAAGTCATAACCAACCATGCGGACTACCGTCTGATGTCGAAGAGAGTCATTGACAGTCTGGCCGAGTATGGGGAAGTGAATCTCTTTCTGCGGGGGTTGATCCCGACGATCGGCTATCCGTCGGACATTGTCTATTTTGATGTGCGTGAGCGGCAGGCGGGTGAGTCCAAGTATACGATGAAAAAGATGCTTTCTTTTGCGGTCGATGGGATCACGTCGTTCAGCATCAAACCGCTGCAGTTGATTACGCTGCTTGGGTTTTTGATGCTGCTCGTGAGTGTTGTGATGATTGTCACGACATTGTTTGACTATTACACCGGTCGCACGGTGCCGGGGTGGGCGTCGAGTTATTGTTCCACCTGGTTTATTGGCAGTGTGCAGCTTCTCTCACTTGGCATCATCGGTGAATATATCGGGAAGATTTACATGGAGACGAAACAGAGACCGAGATACCATGTGGAGTCGTATCTGTGGCGCGGCGGCCAGCAGGAAGGTGAACAAAAAAGGACGAATCAGGAATGAAGAGAACCGGAATCAAACAGAAAGACAAGCTGGTAAAGGCGGGTCATGAAAAAAATATTATATTTCATGCGGATGATTTCGCGGCTAATGAGGAGATTTCTCGGCATATTCTCGACTGTCACACAAAAGGAGCGCTCACATCTTTAAGCGTACTGGCCAATAGCGCATATCTGGAGCCCTGCATGGAAATGCTGGCGCCATATCGGAAAGAAATTGCTGTGAGCATTCATTTTAATCTGGCGGAGGGGCATTGTCTGTCTGATCCGTCACAGGTGCCGCTGCTGGTGGATGAAAGGGGCATGTTCCATATTTCTTTTTTTAAAGTTTTGCTGCTTTCTTATACCGGGAGGCGCGGAGAGCTGAAACGGCAGATCAAAGCGGAGATGCATGCCCAGCTGGAACGGATGCTCCCCCACGTCGATACCTTGCGGATTGACAGTCACCAGCATTATCATATGATACCGCTCGTATTGTCGGGCATACTGGAGGCGGTGGAAGAAGTGCGCAGAGAATATCCACAAGAACCGCTGCCGGTGGACTATGTGCGGATTCCGGCGGAGCCTCTGGCGCCGTTTGTAAGGCATCCGGAGTTTTATGCCACATACAGGCCGATCAATCTGATCAAACATATTGTTTTACATGTATTGAATCAGATGGACAGGAGACTGCTTGCGCCTTACCGGAGTAAGAGCGCCGTATTTTTTGGCATTCTGCTCAGCGGAAAGATGGACCTTCGCCGCGTATCGGCGCTGCTGCCGGAGTTTCGGAAGATCGCGGAGCGGAAGGGACTGCCGCTCGAAGTGCTCTGTCATCCCGGCGGGGTCAGGAAGGCAGAACGGCTGATGGATATGGAAAATAAAGATTGTGTGGAGTTCTATACTTCTGACGGCAGAAAGATCGAAAAAAATATGATGAGGAAGGTGAAAGCGGACTGATACTGATTACAGTCCGCTTTCCTCTTCCTCAGCCTGTCTGAAACGGTGCAAAAGCTCCGGATAAGTGGTGAAATGGTATTGTGTTTTCAGGATTCTCCAATTTTGATCACGACCGTATCCCCGATCTGTGTCACGCCGGAAGCCGCAGGCCAGCAGTCCATATTGCGGAATGTCTCGGAATCTCGTATCCTGCGCTGTTCTTCTTTCGTACAATTTTCCAGCTTTAACCCAAAATAAGTGTCCATCATCGCCGCAAAATGTGCCTGTTCGGAGATGAGATAACTGTCCCGGACGCCGGCCATCGCCGGCGGAAGCATCAGGGAGATCGTGTCATAGTCGTCAAAGTGACCGATGACGCACAGCTTTCTTGCAGACGGAAAATCATCCAACTGTTCGATGCGGTCGGTCATGCGGGATACGAGAGCGAATGTCTTTTCGTTGCTTGTAGTCAGATAGAGGTAACTGATATTGTCTGTCAGTGCGAAACTGAAAATGTGCAGTCCGGTTATGAGCACACAACCCCAGGCCAGCACAAGGCCGGGGAAATCAGGAGCCTGAAAAGCGGCGGCTATCGTTGACTGCCGGTGCACATCAAAGCGCTGATCCTGCGCCTCTTCGCCGGGAAAGAATCTGTCATAGAGCAGTACAGGCAGCAGATAGATCAGGCTGAATCCGGCGTACATAAGCATATAGTAGCGAACATCTGCGGACAGGAAATAGATCATCGAGCAGACAAAGGGCATGGCGGCAAAGCAGAGCGCAATCATCAGCAGAGACGCAGGCTTTCGGTAAAGTGTCTGCTTGCGGACGATGCGCACGATGAGAAATAGCAGCAGCAGAAACAGGACGCCGTTGAGCATTTTATAAAAATTCACGCGGCCGAGAGGGCCAAAAAAGAAATAGGCAAAGTCGATCAGACAATTTTTTACGGCCAGCACAAACCCGGGGCCGTCCGGCAGAGACATGGCGGAAATACCGTTGTAGTCGCTGGCTGCAATGCCCTGGACGGCGGTCAGCAGTCTGTTGCATAAGAAATAGAGAAGCGTGCCCAGACCGCCCATCAGCAGAAAACGGATCCATATGGGCAGCAGTTCTCTGACGGAACGTTCGCTCTGCATCAGTTGTAAAAGGGTCCATGTCAGTATGAGCATGACGGCGAAGGAGACATAAGCCTGATAGGAGCCATAGGAAAAAGCAAGCAGCAGCAGTCCCGGCAGAAAGCCTTTTTTGTATTTTAATGTCACAAGTACGGCGAGTGTGGCGCACAACTGTGCGAGAAAGTAACCGTCAGCCGTGTACATGTAGGCAAAGGTACTGGCCACACTCGGAAAAGAGACGGTCAGGCCACAGACGAGGAAGATGCTTGTCCGTCTGCGGAGCGCGAAGAGCTCCGTCAGGCAGACACAGGTCAGACTGAGGTAGAACAGGGAGAGCAGGCCATTGATCCACTGCAGATCATAGTAGGAGCCGATCCCGCAGCTGATTGTGAGGAAACAGCGGCCTAAGTGGATCGTGTTCTGGCTGTTGTAAAAATTATAGACGGAATCCCAGGTGAGCAGATGATTCGTCAGCCGGTACAGATGGAATAATAACCCCATGCAAAATGCAGAGCGGAAAGCGAACCGCCAGTCTTTTTTTATTTTCTGTCTGATCAGTGGAAAAAAATGTTCCGGATACATACAAGACTCCTTCAGAGAGTGTGGTTTACAATTATGACATATTCTGATTACAATGAAACGGAAATATACACCGCCGGCCTGATCGGCGGACATATATCTTAATATAGTATATCATGGAGAAAGGCACAAGGGAAAATTCCGTTCAACTTTTGCTTAGCGATGTGTCCGACATATGCTCTTTGTGGTAAAAGTTGTCAATTATTTTCGAATGTAGTATAATTCTAATAATTACGTGCATCAATATATATTGAGGAAGAGGCATATGCAGACGGAGCGAAGGAGCAAAATCATTGAAATATACGGAATCTTACTGACAGACTGTCTATGCGTCATTCTGTCTTATTTGCTTGCGCTGCTGCTGCGCTACGGCTCCTTTGCGCAGACAGACCATCCCGATACGTATGTGCTCGTCTGTGTGTGGATTCTGCTCTTTACCGTATTATATGACACACTGATCGGCAGCGGCAGGAACTTTCTGCGCAGGGGATATTATGTGGAGGCCAAATCGATCACCAAGCAGATCGTCTGTCTAGTGATTTTTCTTGGATGCAGCCTGTTTCTGTTCAAGGAGGCTGAGAATTTTTCCAGACTTGTCTATGGCTATTTTCTGATCGGAAATACGGTCCTGATGCTGGCTGCCCATGAGGGACTGAAAAAGCTGCTGCGGGTGCGGTGCCGGTCGGAGAGAGGAAGGACGAAGGTGATGGTGATCACGGACGCGGCCAGTGCGCAGAGGATCGTGCCTGCGCTCGTATCCGGCACGGAGTATGACTGTGAGATCTGTGCGGCCGTCGTGTGGGACGGAGGCAGGGAGATGACAGAGATCGACGGTGTGCCGGTTGTCGCGGACGGTAATAATGTGATCGCCGTTTTGAAAAATATGCCGATGGATGAAGTGTTCATCCATTTGCCGGAGGCCGGAAAAAGTGTACGGAAGCGGCTCATCATGGATCTGGAAGCCATGGGTGTGAGCTGTCATTATAATATCGATGTGTCGGAGCTTGATGTGCGGGCACGCAGCGTCGGAGAGTTCGCAGGTTTCACCGTTGTCACCTATGCGATTCAGCAGATTGATAACAGGCGGGGAATGATCAAACGGCTGATCGACATCTGCGGCAGTCTGGCCGGCCTTTTAATAACAGGTGTTCTGTATCCGTTTGTGGCTGCGGCGGTCAAATTGGATTCTCCGGGGCCGGTCGTGTTTTCGCAGGTGCGTATCGGCAAGAACGGCCGCCGTTTTCGGATCTATAAATTCCGTTCGATGTACATCGACGCAGAAGAGCGGAAGAAAGAGCTGGAGGCGAAGAATGAAATGCAGGGGCTGATGTTCAAGATGGAAGATGATCCCCGTGTGACAAAAGTCGGAAAGTTTCTGCGCAAGACAAGCATTGATGAGCTTCCGCAGTTTCTCAATGTGCTCAGAGGAGATATGAGCCTTGTGGGGACAAGACCCCCCACCGAGGACGAATTTTCCAGGTATACGCCTTATTACCGGCGACGGCTCTGTATGACACCGGGGCTGACCGGTCTGTGGCAGGTCAGCGGCAGGAGTAATATTGATAATTTTGATGATGTGGTGAAATATGATCTTCACTATATCGACCACTGGTCGCTGAGTCTGGACATAAAAATATTGTTTCAGACAGTATTTGTCGTACTGTTTGGAAAGGGAGCAAGATGAAAAATAACAGAAAAATACTGATTATTGTGGAAAACCTGCCGGTGCCTTTTGACACGCGTGTGTGGCAGGAGGCCACGACCCTTGTGGAAAACGGCTATACGGTATCGGTCATCTGTCCGAAAGGAAAGGGCTATGAAAAAGAATACGAGAAGCTCTCAGGGGTGCACATTTACCGGCACGATCTGCCCGCTGAGGGCAGCGGCCCTGTAGGTTATGCGAAGGAATACGGCTGTGCCTTATGGTCGGAATATCGACTGGCGAAGAAAATCTATCAAGAGGTCGGTTTTGATGTGATCCATGGATGTAATCCGCCGGATGACATATACATGGTAGCCGGCAGATTCCGAAAATATGGTGTCAAATACGTGTTCGACCATCATGACATCTGTCCGGAGCTGTTCGAAGCCAAGTTCGGCAGGAAAGGTCTGCTGTACAGGAGTCAGACATGGCTCGAACGACAGACATACCGGCACTGCGCATTTGCCTTTGTGACGAATGAGTCCTATAAAAAGATCGCGATCGAGCGGGGCGGGATGGACCCGGAAAAAGTGTACGTGCTGCGCAGCGGTCCCCGGCTCGAACGGCTGAGGATTCAGCCGCCAAGGCCGGAGCTCAAGGGCGGCAGGAAATATATGGTCGGTTATCTCGGGGTGATCGGTAAGCAGGAGGGGATTCCCTATCTGCTGAAAGCGGCCCGGTATATCCGCAGGAAATGGAAGCGGGACGACATCTGTTATGGTATTGTCGGCGGCGGTACCTCGCTGGAAGAGCTGAAGGCCCTGTCTGTGCGGATGGGGATCGACGATATTGTGACCTTTACCGGAAGGGTCCCGGATGATGTGATGCTGGATTATCTGAATACGGCGGACATCTGTGTCAATCCGGACGAGTACAATCCGATGAACGATAAATCCACGATGAATAAAGTGTTGGAATATATGGCGCTTGGCAAGCCGATCGTACAGTTCGACCTCACGGAAGGGCGGTATTCCGCCGGGGCGGCTTCGCTGTATGCGAAACCAAATGACGCAAAAGATATGGCGGAAAAGATTGTCGCTCTTTTGGACGACGAGAAAAAGAGACAGGAAATGTCAGAGTTTGGACGCAGACGTGTGGTGGAAGAACTTTCATGGGAGCATACGAGTAAGGCGCTGCTGAAAGGGTATGAGGACTTTTTTGCGTCGCTGAAACGACAGCGGTGAAGAAAGTGGGGAAAAGGATGAGAAGATCGTCTTTATCAGAGTTGACCGGACGAGTTTTTTGTCGTTGTTTGATGACGAGAGTTTTATAAAAGGAGAAAAACATTGAAGATCAGTATTTTTGGAATGGGTTATGTTGGCTGTGTGGGCGCCGCCTGCTGCGCGAAACTGGGACATCATGTCGTGGGCGTCGATGTGTCGGAACATAAAGTGGCTCTGATCAATGAGGGCCGTCCCACTATTATCGAGAAAGATATTGACGCGCTCATAAAGCAGGCGCGGGAGGCGGGTATGGTGGAGGCCACCACCGACGCGGCATATGCGGTGAAACATTCCGAGATCTCTTTTATTGCGGTCGGCACGCCGAGCAGCAAGGAGGGGCATCTGAATCTTGACTATATCTATAAAGTAGCCGGTCAGATCGGAGAGGCGCTGCGGCAGAAAGAAGGGTTTCATATCGTGGCCATACGCAGTACGGTTCTGCCGGGAACGAACCGGAGAATCGGCGAGATCATTGCGGAGGCTTCCGGACGGGAGCGCAACCGGGATTTTGCCATTGTTTCGAATCCGGAGTTTTTGCGGGAAGGGACGGCGGTTCATGATTACTTAAATCCTCCCTTAACTTTGGTGGGAGCTGACAATGAGACAGCCGTAGAGAAAATGCGTATGCTGTATCAGGACATTCCCGGGGAATTTATCGCTACGGATATTAAAGTGGCAGAGATGATGAAATACATCAACAATACGTATCATGCGCTGAAGATTGTCTTTGGCAATGAAGTTGGCAATATTTGTAAGGCACTGGATGTGGACAGTCACAAAGTGATGGAGATCTTCTGCAAGGACACACAGCTCAATATCTCTCCCTATTATTTCAAGCCAGGCTTTGCCTATGGCGGGTCCTGTCTGCCGAAGGACTCGAAGGCGCTGCGGACACTGGCGCGGGACTACTATGTGGATGTACCGGTGATTAATGCAATCGAGGAGAGCAACGAGATACAGAAAAAACGTGCGGTTGAACTCATTATGGAGAAGGGCAGGCGCAGCGTTGGCATTCTCGGGCTCAGTTTCAAGGCGGGTACGGACGACCTGCGATGCAGTCCGATCGTGGATGTGGTGGAGTCTCTGCTCGGCAAAGGGTTTGAGCTGCATATTTATGATAAAAATGTCAAACTTTCTCAGATTACGGGCACGAACCGGGACTTCATCATGGCGAAAATCCCTCACCTGCAGCACTTTGTCTGTGACGATCTGGACAGTGTGGTGTCGGCGTCCGATGTGCTTGTCGTCACGAACAAGGAGGCGGAATTTGCCGATCTGCTGGAACGGTATCCAGGCAAGATCATCGTGGATCTTGTGCGGGCGTGGAAAGAAGTGGACTATGCCGGCAATTACGAGGGGATTTCCTGGGGCAATATCAATACCAATGAGAAACAGAGTCAGAAAATAGAGAAAGATATGGCGGGGACGGAGTTTTAGCATGGCGGATGTCAGATGGTATCTGAACCGGCTGCGGGCGATGAGCGGAAAAGAAATTTTCTGGCGTATTGGTCAGAAAAGGCTGGAACGGGCGGAAAAGAAGACGTTTGGAAAACAACATATACCGGTTACGCAAAGTCTGTTTTACCGTGGCGCAGAGGCGCTGACCTTTCACAGAGACAGACTGCCGATGGCATGGGGACCGGGCGGAGAGGACAGCCACAATGACGATCAGCACAGACAGGCGGACCTGTCAAAACGGTCAGAGCCGCAGCCCGGAGCGATACCACTGCTCGGCGGCTATGATTATTGTACACATAAAAAAGACTGGCACAGTGGCTTTCAGACAGAGAATCGGTGGCCACTGACATTTTCTTATGATTTGCAGTACAAACAGCGGGATGACATCGGTGATGCAAGGACGAACTGGGAGCTGAACCGGCATTTTCAATTTGCCCTGCTTGCGGGCCATTATTTTTGGACGGGAAATGACAAATTTTTGACAGAACTGTCAGATTTATTCAGGGACTGGAACCGGGAGAATCCTTTTCTGCACGGTATATCCTGGACGAGCGTCATGGAGACCGCCATACGCGATATTAACTGGATTTATACGCTCGGATTTCTCGAGCAGGCCTGTTTCAGGGAACAGGCAGAAAGCGAAAGCGCGCGGACAGGGGCGGTGGAAAAAACCAGAGCCCTGCGGGAAGAGCTTTGCAATGGGATCATCAATATGACGATGTACCTTTGCGGCCATTATTCCCGGTACTCCTCGGCGAATAATCATGTGATTGTGGAGGCGGCTGCGATTGGCATTGCCGGGCTTGTGATGGGGGAGGAAGCATGGTACGAGCTGTCCGTGGCGATTTTGCAGTGTGAGATCGACAGGCAGAATTACCGGGACGGTGTAAACAAAGAAGTGTCGCTGCACTATCAGTCGTTTTTTATGGAGGCGGTAGGCCTGCTGTTGTTGACTATGAAAGTCAATAACAGATCCATTCCTCAGAGCTGGCGCAATACGCTCGGCAGGATGAGCCGTTATCTGTCGGATTGTCAGGGCAGACATGGCGAGACCGTGGTGTTTGGCGACGATGATGAGGGAAAGATTCTCGACCTGCAGGGAATACAGGACAGGGAAGAGGCGGGCCGCGGCGGCGGTTCCGGCCGCAGCCATTATCAATATGTGCTACAGCTCATGAGCATCGTACTGCCGCAGCGGTATGTGCCGGAGATTACAGACACGACATTGCTTCGGATCGTACCGGAATCGCTGATCGGTAAGGTGGCCGGGAAGCCATATTACGGAAATGAAAAGAGTGTCTGTTATGCGGAGGGCGGCGTCAGTCTGCTTAAGAGCGGGGATGGCAGAGCGCTGATCGGCATCGACCATGGTGCGCTCGGATTTGGCAGTATCGCAGCTCACGGACATGCGGACGCGCTCAGCTTCCAGATGTATCTGGACGGAAAACCGGTATTTGCAGACGCCGGGACCTGTCTGTATCACACGGATCTGGAGAGCAGAAATCTTTTCCGCAGTACGCAGATGCACAATACTGTTACGGTGGATGAGAAAGACCAGTCGGAGATGCGCGGCGCTTTCCTGTGGGGAAAACGGGCGCAGACGACGCTCCTGAGCCATAATCTGCCGGTCGGAAACTGCTGGGAACAGGGAAGCGGCGGCAGTAAAGAAAGAGACGACGGGGCGGAAGAAGACGCGCGCACAGCATGTGCGATGGGCTCAGAAAATGCACGGAAAAGCACAGACGCACAATATGTGGAAGCGGAGCACGACGGATACAGACCGGTCATTCACAGGCGCAAAGTTATCTTTGACGGACAGGGCAGTCTTACGATCTGCGACAGGCTGCTTCACGTGGAAAGGGAGACGGCTTATACAGTGAATTATCTGCTTTCCGACTGTTATAGACCGGTGGAAGAGAGTGGGTCCTGCGTCGTGCTTGCGCCTTGCGGGGAAGTGCAGTGTGCGAAGCCGCCGCAGCGGATTCGTATGACGTTTCAGGCCGGGCGGCAGGGGGACGATCTGACTCCGGCAGCGTTTCGGTGGAGTGACGGCTGGGTGTCGGCGCGCTATGGGTGCAGGGAGCGTACCCGGAGGATTCAGATCAGTGGAAAGACAGCGCATGAGCTGACGATCGTGACGACGATACAGTGGGAGGGATAGAAGATGCTTTTTAACTCGATAGATTTTATCCTCTTTTTTCCGGTCGTGGCATTTCTGTATTTTGTAATGCCCAGGCGTCTGAAGAGTCTGTGGCTGCTTGGCGCCAGCTATTATTTTTACATGTGCTGGAATGCCGGTTATCTGCTTCTGATCCTGTTTTCCACGATTGTTACTTATGGATGTGGCTGTCTGCTCGAACGGGCAGGGCGGCTGCCGGATGAGCACAGGAAGATACTTTACAGAAAATGTTGTGTGGCAGGCAGTCTGGTGATCAACCTGTCCATTTTGTTTTTATTCAAATATTATAGCTTCGCGGCTGCCAATGTGCAGTCGCTGTTGCAGTATACCGGTATCTCGATAAAACTGCCGGCAGTCGATCTGCTGCTGCCGGTAGGCATTTCCTTTTATACGTTTCAGGCCCTGGGCTATACGATCGACGTATATCGGGAGCGGATTGCGGCGGAGAAAAACTTCATACAATATGCGCTGTTTGTCTCATTCTTTCCCCAGTTGGTGGCGGGACCAATCGAGAGGGCGGGTAATCTGCTCTCCCAGCTGCGGGAAGCACACCGGTTTGACTATGCGAGGGCGAGAGAAGGTCTGCTGATCATGATATGGGGCTACTTTCTGAAGCTGGTGCTGGCGGACCGGATTGCGATTATTGTCAATACGGTGTATGGCGCTTACGAGACATATACAGGCATGTATCTGGTCGTGGCTACAGTCCTGTTTGCATTTCAGATCTATTGTGACTTTGCCGGATATTCCATCATAGCGCTGGGCGCGGCTAAAATTATGGGCTTTACACTGATGGAGAATTTCGATGCCCCTTATCTTTCGTGCAGTGTGGCCGAATTCTGGCGGAGATGGCACATCTCTCTGTCCTCATGGTTTAAGGATTATCTGTATATTCCGCTTGGCGGCAGCCGGAAAGGGCAGGTGAGAAAATATATCAATGTGCTGATTGTTTTCTGTGTCAGCGGTCTGTGGCATGGGGCCGGCTGGACTTTCGTGATCTGGGGCGGTCTGAACGGTCTCTATCAGATCGTTGGCGCACTGTGCCGGCCTCTGCGGGAACGACTCGTAAAACTCTTCCATCTTCATCCGCACAGCCTTGCCAACCGGATGGCGTCGGCGCTCTTCACCTTTTTCCTTGTCGATGTCTCATGGCTCTTTTTCCGGGCGGAAACGATCGGACATGCTCTGGCGATCGTCAAAAGTATCTGTACCGTGCACAATCCCTGGATCTTATTCGACGGTTCCCTGTACGAGCTTGGCCTGTCGATGAAAAGTTTTCAGGTGATGGTTGTATCGCTCGTACTCCTGATGGCCGCCGATGTCATGAAATATAAGGGCATCTGTATCAGAAAGATTTTGCTGGAACAGGATTATTGGTTCCGTTATCTGGTGTTTGCCGGTTCTATTTTGTTAATCACACTTGTCGGAGTCTGGGGTGTGGGCTTTGAGGAGTCGGGCTTTATTTATTTTCAGTTTTAAAGAGAGAACGAGACGGGAAAATGAGAAAACGATGGATTTGTCTAATTCATATAAGCATGGTGCTGCTGTTGCTGGCGACGGGGTTTTACTGGCTGGAACGGCTGACGATGCGCAAGGAGGCGGCCGCCAGAAATACCGAGTTGTACGAGAGAGGCGGAGAGTATGATATTTTGTTCGTCGGCAACAGTCATATGGTAAACGGCATACTGCCGATGGAATTGTATGCGCAGTATGGCATCGCGTCTTATAATATGGGAAGATACGGGCACTATATTCCGGAGTCTTATTACGCGCTGGAAGATGCCCTGAATTATACGACGCCGAAAGTTGTGGTTATCGATGTGTTTATGCTGGGCAGAAGTGAAAAAATGCGCAGCGATCAGACAGGGATCAATTTTTCTCATACGACGATGGATTCCATACCCTTTTCTCTGCGTAAGATTCGGGCGGTGCTGGACCTCCAGCAGGACAGAATGTATCGGAAGGAATTGCTGTTTCCCTACTCGGTCTATCACAACCGCTGGGACGAGCTGGGCGCCGGTGATTTCCGGGTGGAATATTCCACGGAAAAAGGAGCGATCACCAACCGCCGGGTGGCTGCCTATGAGGAAACGGCGGCTGTGGAGGCGGACAATGGCAGTGTGAATAATGGGGAAAGTTCTGACACAGGGGTGCAATATCTGGAGAAAATAACGTCCATGTGCCAGGAGCGGGGGATTGCGGTTGTGCTCGTCTACCTCCCGTTTCCTCTAGGCAATACGGACGAAGTGCTGATGGCGGACCGTGCGGTGGACAGAGAGCTGGCGGCGGATTTTGCGGAGAAACACAGTCTGCCGTTTCTGGACCTGATCGAAACGCAGCTCTGGAACCCCTACACCGATTTTGCGGATAAGGAACATATGAACGCGCTGGGCGCGCAGAAGATGACGAAATATCTTGGCAGGTATCTCTGCGATCACTATGAGCTGACAGACCGCAGGACAGATGCTTCTTTTGCAGCATGGAAAACAGATTATGACAGCTATTATGAGGAAAAACTGGCTGCGCTGGCCGATGAGGACGATCTGAAAGTATATCTGATGCTGTGTAACGACGAGGATTTTACCGTCACTGTCGCTGCTGCCCAGGAGTTCCTGTCAGAAAATCCCGGCGGGTCGGAAGAAACTGACATGATTGTCATTGAAATGCTTCTGCAGGGATTGGAAACTGTAGGGGCCGCGCAGGAGACAGAGGGGATTCACATACAGGTGAGGGACAGCGGGACCGGGGAACTGTTACATGAGAAAGTCTTTATCCGGGAGACGGATTTTGCGGAAAAAGAATGAGAGAGAACAGATTCGGCGAGACGAGTTGCTCTGGCCTGACTATGAGGAGAGAAGAAATGAAGGTATTGATGATAGGTGCGGGGAGGACAGTGCGCGGCGGGGTGTCGAGCGTCGTCAACAGTTATTATGACGCGGGACTGGACAGACTGTGCGATCTGACCTATCTGCCGACGATGGAGGATGGTTCCAAACTGAAAAAGCTGTATGTGGCGGTCAGGGCCCGCCTTCGTTTTGAGCGCCTGATCAGAGAGAATGAGATTTTGCATGTGCATATGTCGGCGGACAACAGCTTTTACCGGAAAGAGGTCTTTATCAGAAGAGCCAGTAAGGAAAAGAAGAAGATCATCATCCATATGCACGGGAGCACGTTTGACTTGTTTTACAAAGAGCGGTGTAATGAGAGACAAAAGCGGGAAGTGAGAGAGATCTTTGCCCTGGCTGACACAGTCATTGCCCTTTCGCAGGACTGGAAAGCATTTCTGTCAGAATTTATCTGCGAGGAGAGGAAGATTCGTGTGATCTATAATGCGGTGAAGCTGCCGCCGCCTTATGAAAAAGACTATGGCAGCAGGAAACTGCTGTTTCTCGGTATTTTGGGGCAACGCAAAGGTACTTATGATCTGATCTCGGCGCTGCCGGAGATTCTGCAAAAATATCCCGATGTCCATGTCTGCTTCGGGGGCGACGGAGAGCGGGAGCAGGCCGAGCGGCTATGCAGGGAAGCAGGGATCGCCGATCATGTCACTTTTGCCGGCTGGGTCAGAGATAAGGAGAAGGATGCGCTTTTGCAGGAATACAGCGTCTATGTACTGCCTACGTATCATGAGGGGATGCCGATGTCCGTGCTGGAAGCGATGTCATATGGTCTGGCGGTCATTTCCACTTATGTCGGCGGGATTCCCCATATTATTTCGGACGGGGAGAACGGTCTGCTATGCGAGGCGGGCGATGTGGCGGGACTGAAAAAGGCGCTGGAGAAAATGCTGGCATCGGAAACGCTGCGCCGCCGCCTTGGGACATGCGGTATGGAAAAAATACGGCAGGATTTTAATATAGACAATAATATAGACAAGATTCTGGACATTTACCGGGCTCAGTAAATGAATGGCGTGAGGGTGGCGGATGAGCGTTTACGGTCTGTTCATTCAGGCGTTTGTCGGCAGCGGTTGTTGTATTTTAGGGAAGATAATGCTAAAATAGACAAATATGGAGAAAAATTCCTATGAAAATAATTTTTGTCGTGTCGGCGCTCCACGGAGGCGGGGCAGAGCGGGTGATCGTTACCCTTGCCAACCACTTTGCACGGCTGGACGATGAAGTGACGATATTGATGACGGCGGGGGAAGAGAGTGTCTATGCGCTGCACCCCGATGTGCGGCTGCTCTCGATCGGGCAGCCCTCACAGGGCAATCCGCTCGTACAGATCCGGCGGCTCCTGCGGATGCGCCGCTATTTCAGGAGGCACAGAGACAGCAGGATCGTATCGTTCAGCACTTCGATTAATCTGTTTACGATCGTGGCGGCCCTTGGACTGAAAAACCGGGTGATCGTATCAGAACGCAACGATCCACAGAGATGTTCTTATCCGAAGCTGCGCAACCTGATTTACCGTTTATGCCAGGGATTTGTTTTCCAGACAGAGCAGGCGAGGGATTGTTTTCCGGAGAAGATCCGCAGCAGGGGGATTGTGATCCCCAATCCGGTCAGAAAGGATCTGCCGGAGCCCAGCAGCGGACAGAGGGAAAAGAAGATCGCTGCTGTGGGCAGACTGGAGCCGCAGAAAAATCATATGCTTTTGCTGGAAGCGTTTGCCGGTTTCCGGCGGCGTTTTCCGGATTATACGCTTCATCTGTTCGGGAAAGGATCGCTGGAGCAGATGCTTCGGGAGAGAGCGGCGGCATTAAAAATAGAAGATCAGGTTATTTTTGAGGGATTTCGCAGTGACATTCTGGAAAAGATAAAGACATATGGCATGTATGTGCTCTCATCTGATTATGAAGGAATATCTAACTCGCTGATGGAGGCGATGGCGATGGGACTGCCCTGCATTTCCACGGATTGTCCGATCGGCGGCAGTGCGATGTGCATCCGGGACAGAGAGGATGGACTACTCGTGCCGGTCGGTGATGCGGCCCGTCTGCAGGCGGCGATGGAACAGATGGCGGAGGATGCCGGTTTTGCAGCCCATATGGGAGAGAATGCGGCGCGGATCAGAGAACGGTTTGCGGAGGAAGCGGTGGCGAGTAGCTGGCGGGATTATATAGACGGAAGCGGTATGATGGAATGAAAGTACTTTTGGCAGGAGAATTCAGCGGATTCTATCTGAACCTGAAGCAGGGGCTGCAGGAGCTTGGCATAGATGTCACTCTGGCGGCCAATGGGGATGGATGGAAACAGATTCCGGGAGCGGATCTGCCGCTCTATCGGACCGGTGATACGAAGAAACTGAAAAAAATCTATTATAAACTGATAGAACCGGTGCTTGACAGGAAGAAGCTGGAAGGCTATGATGTCGTGCAGATGGTACATGAAAGTATATACCGGCCCTATATCAACAGCTATATGGTGAGGACGCTGAAGGAGCGCAACGGCAGTCTGTATGTGAATGTGGCGGGAAACTGTTATTCCTTATATGAGGCGTGGCGAGACGGTAAGCTGGGATATTATACGTTTGATGATAATCCGGACAAACATGAGATGTATACCGGCGGCGGCCTTCGGCGGGAGATGACGAGACGGACGGAACGTTATGTGGACCGGATTGCGGACGGCATTATTCCGGTTATGTATGAGTATGCGGTAGGAGTCCGGCATCTTCCCAACTGCAGGAAGACAATACCGCTGCCGTTTCATGCGGAGAAGACGCCATATCAGACGAACAGGCCGGGCGGGAAGCTCGTATTTTACCATGGTATTTTGCGGGAAAAGGATAAAGGGACGGCCTATATCAGGCAGGCGTTTGACATCGTGCAAAAGAAATATCCGCATGATGTGGAGATGATGGTCTGTGGCAGTCTTCCCTTTCAGGAATATCTGGAAGTGCTTGGGAAGACCAATGTGCTTGTCGATCAGTGTAAGGAGCACTGCTGGGGGATGAATGCCTGCTATGGGATGGCGCAGGGAAAGGTCGTGCTTGGCGGCGCTTCGCACAATTCGCTGAAGGAATTTGGACTGGAAAAAAGTCCGGTCATCCATATTAAACCCGATACGGAACAAATCGTAAGACAGATCGAATATGTGATCGAAAACAGAAACAAGATCGAACAGTGGGGCTTTGAGTCGAGGCAGTTCGTGGAAACGTTTCATGACTATAAGAAAATTGCGGCTCAATACCTGGATGTGTGGAAAGGCGCTGACAGAGAGGGCGCAGAGTCGGTGAGATAAAGGAGGCAGATTATGATACCGGTAAATGAACTGATCAGAGGTTATCGTCTGTATGAAGAGGAATATAACAGGAAAGCAATCTCTGTCTTGCAGAGCGGGTGGTATATTCTCGGAAAAGAAGTGGAAGCATTCGAGGAGGAGTTTGCACAGGCACTCGGCGGAGACTGTTATTGTGCGGGGGTGGACAATGGGCTGAATGCCATCCGGCTTGGCCTTCATGCCTGCGGTATAACGGATGGCGACGAAGTGATCGTACAGTCCAACGGCTACATTGCCACGATGCTGGGCATCACCCAAAACGGCGGTATTCCGGTGTTTGTGGAACCGGATGAATATCACAACATGGACCCGGACAAGGTCGGGGCAGCGATCACGGAGCGGACAAAGGCAGTGCTCGTCACACATCTGTATGGTCAGGCCACACGGATGGAGCGGATCGTGGAGATCTGTAAAAAGCATGGCCTGATGCTCTTTGAAGACTGTGCGCAGTCCCATTTTGCTTCGTACCGGGGTGTCAACACCGGACTGTTCGGGGATGCCGGCTTTTTCAGTTTTTATCCGACGAAAAATCTTGGCTGTTTCGGGGACGGCGGCGGTATCGTATCCCGTAATCAGGAATTGATTGAACGGATCAAGACTCTCAGGAATTATGGAAGCGACTATAAGTATCATAATATTGTTCTTGGGTTTAATTCCCGTCTGGACGAGATGCAGGCGGGACTGCTGAGGGTGAAGCTGAGCCACATGGAAGAATTGCTGGCCAGCCGGAGGAAGATTGCCGAGGCTTATCTGAAGGGGATTACGAATCCCCGGATCAGACTGCCCAAAGTGGCGGAGGGCGCGGTGCCGATCTGGTATCTGTTTGTCATCAATGTGGAGGATCAGGCGGGATTCCGAAAATATATGCAGGATCATGAGATTCAGACCGATGTGCATTTTCCCACGCCGCCGCATTTACAGCCGGCGCTCTCGTATCTGGGCCATGGAGCCGGTTCCTTCCCGATCGCTGAGCGGGATTGCCAGACGGTCGTCTCGCTGCCGATGATGGATTATCTGTCGGATGAGGAGATCGAAAAAGTGATAAAGGCGGTCAATGCATATGAAGGATAGAAAGAGTTATCTGATTGATATAAAAGCCGTTCAGGAGCATGACGGCAGGCTGCTCGTTGTGGAGCACAATAACAATCCCCTGCCGTTTGACATCAGGCGCATTTTCTGGGTGAGAGATGTGATTCCCGGGGCGGCCAGGGGCGAACATGCGACCAAAAAGACAAGACTGGTGCTCATTCCTGTCACCGGGAGCTGTGACGTGGAAGTGGATGACGGCACAGAGAAAAAGACTTATCATATGGATGACCCGACGAAAGGACTTTATATTGATGCCATGATCTGGCGCACAATGAAAAATTTTACTGCGGACTGTGTAATGATGGCGGTGTGTGACCGGGTATTTGAGCCGGGCGGGGAGACTTATGACGATTATCAGGAATTTCTGGAGGCTTTAGAGGCATTCGATGGAAGATAGAAAAGGCAGCAGGATTTTTGATCAGATCACGGAAATATCAGAACCGTCCGAAGAGGAGCGGGAGGCGCTGCATTCCACAGAGTCGCTTCATAAGTGGCTGGAGGAGCGGAAGGCAAGGCTGCGGGTATCTCTGACGAGAATCACTCTGGATGAATGCGCACCCTGGTATTATGATACGGACGAGGGCTGTATTCGCAATGAGTCAGGGAGCTTTTTCAAAATATCCGGCATCCGGCAGACGTACAATGGGAAGATCCGTCTTCAGCAGCCGATTATCGAGCAGAATGAGATCGGCTTTCTCGGTATTCTCTGCTGCAAGATCGGCGGTCTCTGGCATTATCTGATGCAGGCCAAGATCGAGCCCGGCAACGTCAATGTTGTGCAGCTCTCACCGACTCTGCAGGCGACGAAAAGCAATTTTACAGGGAGGCATGGCGGGAAGCTGCCGGCTTTCCTTGATTATTTTACGGAGATGGATACGGCGGATATTATTGTCGATCAGATCCAGTCGGAACAGTCTTCCCGGTTTCTGAAAAAAAGGAACCGCAATGTCATTCTCATGGTGGATGACGCGCTGGCAGAGCCGGACAGCCATCGGTGGATGACGCTGGCGCAGATCAAAGAGATGATGCGCCATGATAATCTCGTCAATATGGACACGCGAACGGTTCTGTCCTGCATTCCTTATGTGCTCATGGGGCAGGACGGAGATGTGCCTTTCCGGAATAAGCCTTATTTTTATAAAACCGCATGGAGCATGGACCGCAGGACGATCGCGGATATCTACCATCAGATCAATAATTATAAAATGTTTATGGAGCAGACGACGGAGCGTGTCCCTTTATTTGAGCTGGCCGGCTGGTCCATGAAAGGAAATGCGTTTTGCTGTGAGAGGCCGTATCCTTTTCACATCGTTTTCTGTGACATCAATATCGAAGGACGGGAAGTGACACACTGGAGACAGCCGCTCTTTGCCGCGGGCGGCAACGCCCTGTTCGGGCTGTTTTGCTGTGATGACGATGGCGTGATGAAATTTCTCGTAAAAATTGCACCGGAAGTGGGCTGTTTTGACGGCGCAGAGATCGGCCCTACCGTGCAGAGAGAAGCGTTTGCAGAGCAGGAGCCGGACAGCGTCGAAGCGCTGTTTACGCAGCGGCTGAGAAGCGGCAGAGAAGTGATCGTGGATACGATCCTCTCGGAGGAAGGCGGGCGCTTTTACCAGGAGGAGAACAGAAATGCGATCCTCTATATCGACAAAAAGGAATTGGGAGAGCTGCCGCCGGGATATGTATGGAGCGATTACGGTACATTGAATATTCTCACACAGGTTAATAACTGTCTGAATATTCAGTTGAGAAATCTGTTGTCGCTGCTGGAGGTATGAGCGGTTGAAAATAAGTTTGCGGAAAATATTGTTTATTGTTTCAGGAACTGCTTTTATTCTTTTGGGGACCTATGTGAGCATCACCGGGATCGGCCTCCAATTATTACTGCTTCTTTTATTTTATGCCATGTTATCAGCGAACCTGTGGCCGGATAAAGATTGTTTTGATTGGAAAAATTATCAGAATAGACAGATCGTTTCCGGTATTGTGGTGAGCATTGTACTATGGGCTTCTTTCTATTTTTTATGGAGGGATTCGGAAAAAGGACAGCAGATACTGCAAAAGCTGCTGGGGGCACAGCATGATCGTGCGTTCTTGTGTTTGACGATCATTGGCGCAGTACTTTCGCTGCCATTTCTCATGTCAGCCGGCAGATGGATGTCTGATAGAATGGAGATAACAGGCGAAAAGAACCGATGGATGCAGACCTTTTCTGAAAGGCTGTGGCTGCTTTGTCTGCTGACTGCGGCAGTCGGTGTTTTATTACAGATTGTCAGCATTTTCAGCAAAGAGACGTGGGTTGATGAAGCGTTTTCGCTTGCTATGATTCGTCATGATTATGCTGAAATGATCGAACTTACGGCCAGAGATGTCCATCCACCGCTCTATTACATCATTTTAAAATCCGGCGTAGAGGCAGTGCAGTTGATATGGCCGGCTGCTCCGGCAGTGTATCTTGCGAAAATGATTTCTTTTCTTCCGTATGGCTTGCTGTTGATTTTTTGTGTCACTAAAGTACGTCGGAGATGGGGACTTGAGGTGATGGGGCTATGGGCGGTCTGCATTGTAGCCATGCCGCGTATGATCGTCTATGGCGTGGAAATCAGAATGTACAGCTATGCGCTGCTATTTGTAACGATTGCATATTTCTGTACGGATGAACTGATGAGGGCCGACAACATCAGAACGTGGATATTGTTTACGGCGATGGCCTTGGCGGCGGCATATACGCATTATTTTGCACTCGTTGCGGCAGGGGCATTATATTTCATGTTATTGCTCCATTTTCTGACAGGAAGACAGACAAAACAAGTTGTATGGACAGTTCTCTCCGGACTGACGGTGGCGGCAGGGTATCTGCCGTGGCTGCTGATATTTATCAGGCAGTTGCGGACAGTAGGTGGAGACTACTGGATTCCGCAGATAACCTCAGGTACAGTTGCCGGTTATGTTTATTTTGCATTTGGCAATGGTGTTTTGTTTGTCTTGTGTATACTGGTTGTGAGCCGGCTCTTGTCTGCACTGCGTTTCAGGTCGACAGACGGAACAGGAGAAATGCTGGCATTAATGGGGATTGGTGTTCCGATCATTACGGCGCTGATCGGCTTGGGAGCTTCACTGCTCGTACGTCCGGTATTTATTCCCCGTTATCTGGTGCCCGGATTTGGCAGTTTGTGGTTTGGCATGATAATTGGCCTGGCCTTGCTGAAAAATAAAAGGGCAAAAGTGATGGTTACCGTTCTCTTTCTTGTCGTATGTCTGGCGAATATGGGAGAGTTTGCAAGAAATGAATGGATCGGAAAGGTGCAGGCAGATCGTCTGGAAGAGATGTTGGCAGAAAATGGTGAGACGATATTTATTACAAGTACAGCATTTACACAGGCCGTGTTGGTGGAAAAGGGAGCGGAAGCATATCTTTGGGGAAAAGAAGTAGATGCGTTGAGTGCCTCTGTTTACGGTGACAATCTGAAAGGCGGCAGTTCCCTGCATGAGGTCGAGCAATGGGTAAGAGCAGGGAGAACGGTCTGCTTTTTGGAAGAGAACGGTTATCTGTCAGTGGAGGAATTTGTGCAGGGCAGTGAGATGGACTATGAGGAGATCGGTGCCTATAAGGCGGAAAAGATGGCAGTTTTTTATGAGTTAAAGTGAGGAATTATGAGAAAGATCACGATCGGGATATTGGGTGCGGCAGACATTGCGGAGAGGCGGTTTTTGCCTGCCCTGAAAAAATCGGACAGGTTTACCCTGGCAGGCGTAGCGGTATCAAGTGCAGCAAGACAGGAAAAAGCGGAAAAGTTTACCGCCGCCTATGGTGGAAAAGTTTATATCGGCTATGAAGCATTGCTATGCGACGCGGCCGTCGATGCGGTATATATTCCACAGCCGCCCGCGCTCCATTATCAGTGGGCGAAACAGGCCATTGCCTGTGGCAAACATGTGCTTCTGGAAAAACCGGCGACGATCAGTTTGGAGCATGCGCAGGAGCTGGTCAGACTTGCCCGGGAGGCAGGAACTGCCATTGCGGAGAACTATGCGTTCTGCTATCACAGACAGGTTGCGGCGATACGGTCTGTGATAGAGAGCGGACAGCTGGGGGAACTGCGTCTGATCCGGGCGGCGTTCGGATTTCCCCATCGTGACAGCCGTGATTTCCGATATGAGGCTTCCCTTGGCGGCGGCGCCCTGTTTGACTGCGGCGGCTATACGTTAAAGGCGGCGCAGCTTTTCCTGGGAGACGATATTTGTGTGAAAACCTCGAAGTTAAATTTTACGAACAGTCATGAGGTGGATTTGTTTGGCAGTGCCACGCTGGAAAACATTGATGGTCTGACAGCTCAGGTATCGTTTGGCATGGACAACTGTTACAAATGTGAACTGGAAGTGTGGGGCAGCAAAGGTTATGTACTGGCGCCGCGGTTTTTCACACCGCCTGCGGATCTGGAGACTACGATTATGGTTAAGACCGGAGACGGCGATGAGACGCTGCAGGCAGGAGCCGATGACCAGTTCTGCCATTTAATAGAAGTGTTTGCAGATTGTATCAAAGATCCGCAGGAGGCACAGCGGGCTGCTGCGGCTATGTTGCGTCAGATGAAGCTCGTTGATGAGATTCAGGCAGAGAGGCGGTAAGCGTCAGGAAGCGGAGGGGATGAGATGCGGGTATTATATGTTGCTCCAAGATACCATACCAATCAGATTCCTGTGATGAAAGGCTGGCAGGCAGGGGGACATGAGGTACTTTTTATCAGTCAGTTCGCCGGAACGCCGGAAGACTATACAGTGCTGAAACCGATTATCCTGGGATATTCCCGAATTTTTGAATGTTTTATGAAAGGATATGCCTGTCTATTGTGCAGAGGTCAGAAGAGTCTGAAAAAGGAATTTGACCTGCGGACGAAGATAGGATTTCCGCCTGTGACGAAAGCTGAGACATATATCCGGAAATTTCAGCCGGAGCTGGTGATCGTCAGAGAGCGTTCCGTCTATAATATTCCCTTTTGGTTTGCTTGCCGGAGGAAAAAAATTCCCTGCATCCTGTATAATCAAAGCCCCCTCTGGGACCGGAGAGACAGGGACAGAGGCTTGGGGCGGCGTCTGTTTCTCAAGTTGTTGCCCAGGGTACGGATGACGCCGGTCATGGGGCAGAAAGCGCCTGGTAAGGAAATGACGCCGAATTCGGTCTTCGTTCCCTTTGTGATGGAACCGCGGGTCGCGCCGGAGGAAAAGCCTCATTTTTCAGACGGTCGGATTCAGATATTATGTGTGGGACGGTATGAGGAGCGAAAAAATCTGTTTCTGTTGCTTGATGCTTTCGGAGGATTGTCAAAAGAATACAGTCTGCACCTGACGATCGTGGGTGAGGCTCTGGATGAAAGCCAGATTGATTATTATGGAAGGCTGCGCCGGAAGGTGTCGGAGAGCGGATTGGATCAGGCTGTCACACTGCATCGGAATTTTAATCGGGAACAGATGTATGAGGAATACCGGAGCGCGGATCTGTTTGTTCTGCCGAGTACGAGAGAGAGAGCGTCAATCGCCCAGCTTGAGGCAATGAGCTGTTCGCTGCCGGTAATCTGCAGCGATACGAACGGTTCTGCCTGCTATGTGGAGGATGGCAGAAACGGCAGACTTTTCCGCGATGGTGATGAAAAGGATTTGAAAAATGTGATGGAAACGCTTGTCCGTGACCGCGAAGGTTTACTGCGGATGGGGAGTGAGAGCTTCCGGCTGACAAAGGAGAACTACAGTTTCGACAGCTATTATGAGGCGATCATGAAATGCAGAGCAGAGGCTGCACGTCTGACAGGAGAATGAGATGGAGAAAGTGAGAGAAGGTTGGAACAAATATCGGACAGATATTCTGGCAGCAGTGGTACTTTGCCTGATATTTGGGGGGCTTTGCCTGTACAGACTGATACAGGGCGGAGAGTACAGCGGAGATGAATTTTATTCTCTGGAAGATACACTTGGATATGTTCATACAGGAAAGAAACTGGAGTGGGATTTTCACACGGAGACAGTGAATGGAAAAGCTGTCAAGCTCAATCCTTATTTTTATATGCTGTCATGGTGGATCAGGCTGGCTGGCACAGATGCTTTCTTGCTGAGAAGTCTGGCTGCTGTGATCGGCATCGCAGCGATCGCCTCTTTTTATTATACGGTGAGAAGAATGACGGGAAGTCCGGAATGGGCCTGCATGGCCGGACTTTTGCTCTGCGTAAATCAGGAGCTGCTGACTGCGTCTACTTCTGTGCGGGGATACTCACTGCTTTTGCTGTCAATGGTCTGGATTTATTATTTTTCTTATCGGGCATTGCATGGTAAGTTCAGAAAGGAACTGAAGACAAAAACAGGGCAACTGATCTGCAAATGGCTGGATTTTGATTACCGGTATGTGTTTGCCGTTATGCTCCTTCTGTATCTCGCCTATCGAATCCGACCGTTTGCTGTACTCTATGTTCTCGGTATCGGTGTATATATTCTGATCCGGGCAGTCTGGACAAGGGAAAAAAAGTTTATTATGGTCAGTAGCCTGTTCTGGGGAGTGATCGGATTTTGCCTGTTGGCGACCGGCGTTCACCTTGACGACCATATTCGCTTACTAACAATGATTTCGAGTCGTCTTCGCAAATTTGGTTCACTGGGGCTGCGCAATCTGGAATACTGGCGGGAAGCGGCACAGGTTTTTCCATTTGTGCCGTTGACAATACTCGGTACAGGCCTTGTAGTGTATTATCTCTGTAGAAGAGAAGGGGAGCGCACACAGAAGTATGCACTGCTCTATGAGTTGTCCGTTGCACTGTCGATTATAGTTGTATTTACGGTGTTTGTAAATTGGGCACATAATGTCAGATACCTTTTGGCAGTCTATCCTCCGGCGGCTGTTGCAGTGTCCGGCGGATTTTACCTTGCGGTTAAAGAAAAAGGCTGGAAAGATAAAGGGTTTTTGTATCTGACGCTTTTTCTCTGTCTGTCAGCCAATCTGCCGGCATTGTTTGAGACGGGAGAGGACAGAGAGTGTTTCAGCGACGCGTATAAGGCGGTGGCAGAGTATACGGGCGGCGAGCCGGTATTGATCACGGGCATTAATCTGCGCGGTTATTATGCGAAAGACATGATACCGCAATATACATGGAAGCCGATGACGAACAAGGTGTCCGGAGAGGAAATCAATCATCTTGCAGAGCTTTGTGAGATTGGGAGAGAGTATCCGCAGGGGATCATTACGTGTGAGGACAGCAGATGGTATCATTTCCGCAACAGCTTTTGGCAGCTTCTCAACGAGGACGCTTTTCAGAAAATTACCGGAGACGGTGTGGATGAGACGAATGTAGGGAACTGGGCGTATCATCTGGCTTATTCGGCGGAGGGCTATATTCCGAGCGGAGTTGGTGATACGACATTGTTTGGATATAATTTAGGAGGGATCAGCCGGCTGACGGAAGAGACTGATCAGACCGTACTGGAGCTGGAGTTAAACGGCAGTGTGTCAGAATTGCTGCTGCTGTGTCTTAAGGTGAACCAGTATTTTCCCGGCGGAGAGAAAGAGCAGCGGTATATACAGCTCGTTCTGGAGCCGAATGGACGGCCCGTGCAGTATTACCGGATCATTCTGGAAAATGACGGGATGCCGGTCAGGAGTGTCCTTGATGACAGTTATACAATTTATCATAGCGGAGATGCCCCGGAGAGCTTTGAGGACTGCTTTACATTGTCGGAATGACAGAACGCGGGTAATAATGTGGAGGAAAACGGATGTCAGGCAATAAAAAATCGACTTATGTGTTATATTGGGTGTTGGATATTTTGCTGTCGTTGGCTGCCATGTATGTGATGGGACCGGCGCCTGGAATCAAAACATTTCTTGTGGAGAGGGAAAAGAGCCATATTGGAGTGTATATGGCGATCGTATTTGTGATTGTTACGGCGGTTATGTTTTTGCTTCGAAGATATGTGTATAACTGGCTGGAAAACCTGCAGATCAAACAGGCCTGTATGGAATTCGGCGCGCGGTTTCATATCAATAAAAAAGAATTGCTTGTTCTGGCGCTGTTTGTAATGGCGGGCGCATATTTACGCTTTTCCGGTCTGGACTGGGGGATCGATCATATCTTTCAGCCGGATGAAAAGAAACTTGTGCGATATGCGCTGGGGATGGCGGCGGAACTGAATCCGTATAACATCTACGTCGGTTATCCGAATCAGTTTGTATCCAAGTTTGCGGCATTGTGTATGTTGGTTTATTCCAAGCTGTTTGATGTCAAACTGCGGGGAAATACCATTGTCTGCTATTTTATTTTCAGAGGATGTGTGGCATTTCTCAGTACGATGATCATTCCGCTGTCCTACTGTGTCGGAAATTATTTCAGAAAGGGTATGGGGTTGGTTTTCGCCGGGTTTGTTACGGTATTTCCACCTTTCGTCAATTATGCAAAGCAGGTGACGGGAGACATCAATGTATTGTTCTTCTCCATTCTCGTACTGCTGTGCAGTTTTTATTATCTGGAGAAGCAGAGAAAGCGGGACATCTGTGCCATGACTTTATTTGCGGCTATGGTGACGATGGAGAAATGGCACGGAGGGATCATTTGTCTGTATATTGCAGCAGTGATCATTTTCTGCTGCAAAACTGACTGGAAGCGTCTGCTCCGTGAGAGCACTTTGGCATTCGTAAGCTGGCTCTTCTGGATCTTTGTAATCGCACCCAATATCATTTGGGACATTCGTAATACGATCGATGAAGTCATTTTTATCTTTATCAGCGAGGGCAGCGTTTATATGCCGGACGATATGGCTGTCTTCTATATTAACTGCTTTTTCTCTTATGGCGGTATCATCACGGCTGTGCTGGTGATTCTTGGCCTTTTCTATGTTTTTCGCCGCAGAGAGAGAAAATATCTGGTATTACTTCTGGGGCTGATGAACTGGCTCATTATGTGCAATGTCATGAACCGGAATTTTGAACGGTGGGGGATGGCCTCTTACTATACGCTGCTGATTCTATTGTCTTTGGGCATTTGTCTGCTTCTTTATGACGGAAAGAGAGCCATAACGATAGCGGGGGGAGCTATGGCTGCGATCGTCCTTGTTACCTTCGCAGTTGGCAGTATGCGTTATGTGTATCTGGCGACGCACAGCATCCAGGACACCCGTATTATCGGCGAACAGGTGTTGTGGGAGCTGGGAATCAAGCAGAATAACAGTATTTATGAATATTATACGCCTTTTTCGCCCGGTGGGATACGGGCCGTGGAGGAAGGAGAAGGACAGAAAAGCAAAACAATGAATGAGTATCTGATCAGTGAAAACGGACAGGTGTATGTGACAGAACCGGATGTGCTGTACGCGGTCACAAGTTCTTATCGCAACTGGGGTAATGGACATGCTATGCTGGATGAAAACGCGCAGTTGCTTGTATCGCTGGATGCGGAAGTGCATGATCTGTTTCATGCGGATATTGGCTTGGGAAGTTGGCAGGTCCCGGAGTTTGTGACTTGTTACAGGAACTTTCAGGAGATAAGTAAGGTCCGGGCGGGTGCTAATCTGGGGCCGGAGATCAGGATATATGACATAAGTATGTTGCCGGTGAAGGCGTCAGATTCTTAGAGGACAGAGGGGCATCCGGAGAAAGCGGATATGGAAGCGATATAGCCAGAAAACAGAAAGCGAAAAAGGATGAAAGAGAATAAGTACACAATATCGGTGATAGTACCGATCTACAATGAAGAAGGAAATGTAGCCGAGCTCCACAGAGAGATTAAAGAAGTCTGTGAAGCCAATCATTACATTTATGAGATAATTTTTATCGATGACGGTTCTTCGGATGGCACGAAAAAAATCTGTAAAGATCTGAAGCCATTAAAATATATCCGTCTGCGGAGAAATTCCGGACAAACTGCGGCAATGGATGCCGGGATCAAGGCGGCGCAGTATGATTATATCGTGACGATGGACGGAGACAGGCAGAACGATCCGGCCGATATTCCGGGTATGCTGTGTTATCTGACAGAGAATGATCTGGACGTGGTGTCCGGCTGGCGAAAAGATCGAAAGGATACTTTCATGAAGCGCTTTGTATCGAGAGGCGCTAATCTGCTGCGGTATTTTCTCGTCCATGACGGGATACATGACAGTGGATGCTCACTGAAAGTATACAGACGGGAGTGTTTTCAGGACGTCAATCTATATGGAGAGCAGCACCGTTTTATTCCGGCGATATTGAAAATCAAAGGATATACAATCGGAGAAGTAGTCGTGCATCACAGACCGAGGACTTCCGGAAGGACAAAATACAACTGGAAGCGGACATTCAAGGGATTTCTCGATATGATTTCCGTCTGGTTCTGGAATAAATATGCCACCAGACCGCTGCATTTGCTTGGCGGACTCGGGCTTTTGTTTTTAATGATTGGCATGGGCTGCGGCGTCTGGTCGGTTGCGCTGTTTTGCATGGGATTTAAAATGTCGAGAAACATCATTCCGCCCATCCTGACTGTCTTTTTCATTCTGATGGGTGTGTTAATGTTTGTCTTCGGACTGATGAGCGAGATCCTGATGAAGATCTATTATGGCGTTCATGTGGACACCTCCTACAGCATTGCGGAGACGTGGGAGAACGAGGGCGCATAAAGGAGCGGCTATGTGTGGAATCTGTGGCTATATTTCGGACAACAGCATATCGGACGAACAACTGCGCCAGATGAATGATACGATGTACCATAGAGGACCCAACGACTGTGGCATCTGGCAGGAGAGCCCGGATTATGGAGCGGTTGGACTTGCCCAAAGGCGGCTTTCGATCTTTGATCTGTCGCCGCTTGGGCATCAGCCGATGGTTTCCCATCATGGACAGGTTATCACTGTCTATAATGGGGAAATCTATAATTTTCAGGAGCTGCGAACAGAACTGGAGCTGGCAGGACATGTGTTTTGCTCTTCCTGTGATACGGAAGTGATGCTGGCAGCCTATGAGACCTGGGGCTGTGACTGTTTTGAGCGGTTCAATGGGATGTTTGCCATTGCCCTGTATGACAGAGAGCAGGGCAGACTTGTCCTGGCGAGAGACCGTATGGGCAAAAAACCGCTCTATTATTATCACAATGGCAATGACTTTGTGTTTGCCTCCGAGCTGAAACCGATCATGAAGTTTCCGCGTTTTGTAAGACGGATCGAGAAAACGATGATCGAAAAGTTCCTCTGCAACAAATATATCGAAGCGCCCTACAGTATTTTTCAAAACACTTATAAAGTGATACCGGGGACGTATGTCGTCTATAGGCCGGGAAAAACAGAAACAGCGACAGAGACATACTGGGATATTGTGGAAAAGAAGGCATGGGGGGACGCTCACCCGGCGGGCAGTATGGATGCGGCGGTGGAGCAGCTGGATGCCCTGCTCCATGATTCGGTGCGCAGCAGGCTGGAGGCAGATGTGCCTGTCGGCACATTTTTAAGCGGAGGCATTGACTCCACGCTTGTGACTGCCGTCGCACAGAATGTTTGCGGGGAGCAGGTAAAGAGCTTTTCGATCGGCTTTTATGACAAGGAGAGAGACGAGGCGCAATATGCGGCTGCGATCGCCGGAGAGATTGGCACGCAGCACAGAGAGTTGTATATCGGGGAACCGGAAATCCTGGAGATGCTCAAAGACCTTCCCTATTATTACGATGAACCGTTTTCAGATTCCTCCCAGCTCCCGACGATGCTTGTCTCCAAAATGGCATCGGAGGAGATTACGGTGGCGCTCTCCGGAGACGGCGGTGATGAGCTCTACTGTGGGTATAAAATGTATGACTGGACGCGGATCGCTCAGAGGGCCGATTGGATGGGGCGGACGGCGTCCTGCATACCCGGGATGGGAATGCTTAAAAAATCATTTCCGGCGGAGCTGCGGGCGTTTGTCAATAACAGGGATGACAATTATAAGACCCAGCTGTTTATCGAGGTGATGGTTGAGGAGGCAGACCGGCTGCTCGGTATCCGGGGGACGTCTGTCAAATTTGAGCAGGAACGGCGGCTGAACTACGAGGACTGGCAGGAACGGCGGATGATGCTCGATATGATGACATATTTGCCGGATGAAGTGCTGGCGAAGACGGACAGAGCGTCGATGAAATACTCTCTGGAAGTACGCTGTCCGCTTTTGGATTATCGCATTGTGGAACATTCTTTTACGATTCCACATGAATACAAATATGCTAAAGGGGACAAAAAACATATTCTCAAAGCGTTGACGTACCGGTATGTACCGAAGCAACTTCTGGACAGACCGAAAAAGGGATTTGGCGTGCCGCTGAAGCGGTGGCTGCGCACGGTGCTGAAACCGGAACTGCTGAAATATGCGGATAAAGAGATACTGCGCAGACAGGATATTTTTGTACCGGAGGCTGTGGAAAGGCTGATCCGTATGCAGGAGAAGTCTGACCGCATTGTGTACAGTTCAATGCTCTGGTCTTTCTATGTGTTCCAGAGATGGTATCAGAAGTATCTCGAGGATTTGTGGGGCGGGGCGTAGATGGAAAGCAGACGAAGAGCCAAAAAGAGTGCTCGCGAAAATGGTGATAATACAGGTCAGAGAAAGAAACTATTGTTTGTGATCTCCACGCTTGGTACGGGAGGCGCGCAGCGGGCGTTTGCCAATATGAGCCTTGGTTTTCCCGATGACTGGGAGTGCGATTTCCTGTTAAATGACGACTGTGATGTGACTTACCCGCACCGGGGACGGATTATCAGTCTGGGGCTGAAGCAGCAAAAAGACAAGACAAATCTGTGGTATCAGCTGATTGTGTTGTGGACGCGGCTGCGGAAGCTGAAAGACCTGAAACGCCGCGGCGGATACAGCGCCTGTATCAGTGCGCTCACGAGCGCCAATGTGGTCAATGTGCTGACCGGCAGCCGGTATTGCAAAACGATCGTCAGTATTCGTGTCCACATGTCAAAGATTATCGCTGCCGAAGGCTATAAAGGTAAAATAGAATACTGGCTGACGCGTGCGCTGGCTGGCCGTGCAGATGCCGTCGTGTCTGTTGCAGAGAGCGCCCGGCTTGATCTGGTGCGAAATTTTCATATAAGAGCGGACAAGACAGTGACGATCTATAATGGTTATCTTTTGGAGCAGATGAGAGCGTTGGCGGAGGAACCGTTGCTGTCTCAGGAAAAAGCGTGGTTTCGGGAGGGATGCCGGCATCTGGTTACGGTCGGCCGGCTGGACATTCAGAAAGGGCAGTGGCATTTGATCCGGGCATTTGCCAAGGTTCATCGGCTCTGTCCGGCAACAAGACTTTTGATCCTGGGAACGGGGAAACTGGAGGGAAAGCTGCGGGAGCTGATTGCCGGCCTGCAGCTGGAAGACGCCGTCGTGCTGTGCGGCTTCGCTGCCAATCCATATAAAATATTAAAAAGATGTGATCTTTTTATATTGCCGTCTCTGTTTGAAGGCTTTCCCAATACTCTGGCGGAGAGTCTGTGCATTGGCGTACCCGTTGTTTCCGCAGACTGTGATTCAGGGGCGAGAGAGATCCTGGCGCCCGGCACGGACATAGAGAGGAAAGTGCTGGGAGATTTTGAGCAGGCGCAATACGGCATTCTCTGTCCGGTCTGTGACGGCAGTTCCAAAAGTGCGCAGGAGGAACTGACGGCGGAGGAAGATGTGCTGGCAGAGGCCATACTCTTTCTGCTGCGTGATAAAGATGCCTGGAAATATTATCAGAAACAGTGTGATATACGGGCGCGGCAGCTCTCGATCGGGCAGTCGGTCCGAAAATGGATGGAACTCATAGATGAATAAACGGAAAGTATTGATGATCATCCCCCGGCTTGCGGGTGGGGGCGCGGAGCGGGTCGTCTCCAATCTGACGCTGCAGTTAAAAGAGAAGTATGTCATGGATGTGCTTGTTGACTACGACGACATCAGCTATCCCTGTTCCGGGGAGATCATCTGTCTCAATCCCGGACGGAAAGAAGCATCCGGAAAATGGAATGCCTTTGCCACGTATTTTTGCAAATACCGGCTGCTGCGTAAGTTCAAGCAGAAAAAGGCGTACGACTGCTATATCAGCCATTCAAAAGTATCGCATATTTTAAATGTGATGACTGGAAACAGGGGCAGTAAGATCATCCTGACGCTTCACAATAAATCAGCCAATATGCAGAGCAGTAAATTCAGAGTGTTTTTGAACTTTTTTGCCAGACATTATTATAAGCGGGCCGATCTGCTGGTCGCCGTCAGTGAAGGTGTGAGAAGAGAATATATTCGTGATTATCACATTCCACCGGAGCGTATTGTCAGCATCTGGAATGGCAGCGACATAAAGCTGATCCGGGAAAAGGCTGCGGAACCTTTGTCGGAGTCACAGATGGCGTGGTTTGGAAAGGGGAAGGCAGTCGCAACGATGGGACGTTTTTGCGAACAGAAGGGCCAGTGGCATCTGCTCAGAGCCTTCTCGGAAGTCGTAACGTATTTTCCGGACAGTCGTCTGCTCCTGCTTGGTGAGGGGCCGCTGGGAGATCAGCTTAAAAAGACGGCGGAGCAGTTACAGATCAGTGAACATGTCATTTTCTGCGGGTTTCAGAACAATCCCTTTTCTGTGATCGCCAGAAGTGATCTCTTTGTATTTCCTTCTCTCTGGGAAGGGTTTGGCTATGCACTGGAAGAAGCGATCTGCTGTGGAACGCCCTGCGTCTCTTCTGACTTTCCCTACGGCGCCCGGGAAATCCTGCACTACGAGAGAGAAGCGGAAGAGTCAGTGACAGAAGCAGTCTACACGGACTACGGCGCGTTGGTTCCGGTCTGTGAAGGGTTGTCCGTGGCGGACGGACCGCTGACAGATAATGAGTATGTGCTGGCGGACTGCATCCGGACGATGCTCGCGGATGAGGAATACTGCAGGAAGGTCGCGCGCAATAATAATGACAGGCTGGAAGAATTTTCGCTGGAGAGAATGGGCGGGAAATGGGAGAGCGCGATAGGCTGAAGCGGTGTGTTTTGTGCGAACGGAACAGTTGCACAAGGTATGGAAAGGGACTGGAGCTTTTATGTTGATTACTTTTATAGCATGGTGTCTGATCACCTGGTTTGCTTTTTGTGTGGGTACGGTGTCCGTGCAATTCTGGCATAAAGTGAGCAGACAGCGCGGGAATGTCAGAAGTCCACTTGACGAAACGTTACTGATGGGCATCTGTATGTTGACTGTATACGCGGAATTTTTCAGTCTGTTTTATCGGGTAGCCATAGAAGCGTTTCTACTGCTGACTATGTTCTGTTTGTTCATGAGTTGGCGTAATTGGAAGGAATACAGGCAGATCTTTCAAGAGCTTATAAAGATAAAAAAGCAATTTCTGCTTGGTGCGGCCGTTGTGCTTATTATCATGCTGCTTGTCGGAGCATCAGGGGACAGCTTGTATGATACCGGATTATATCATGCACAGATGATAAGGTGGACGGAAGAATACGGTGCGGTGAAGGGACTTGGCTGCCTGCATCACCGGTTTGCATTTAACAGTGCATTTCTCGTGTTACAGTCGTTATTTAGTTTTGGTTATTTGTTTGGCCAGGAGTTGTATTCTCTGAATGCGTATCTGGCTTTCTTGTTGGTTCTGTGGGTTTTGAGTACCTTCAAGCTTTGGAAGGAAAAAACAGTTTCTCTTTCAGACATGGGGAGATTGCTGTTTTTTATATTTTTAATTACTATGAAAAACAGAATCGATTCTCCAGGGACCGACTTTTTTGCCATCGCTCTGACAATTTATGTTATGACCAAATGGTTCGTGCTGATAGAAGAACGCTGTGAAGATGTGCGGCCGTATTTATTTTTGTGTTTTTTCGCTGTTTACGCGGTAACATTGAAGTTGTCGGCGGCTGTAATTGTTTTACTGTCGCTGTATCCATTGTATATGCTGATTCGCAGGAAGGAGTATCGGTTGCTTTGCATATCGCTTGCTATAGGATTAGCAATCGCGGTTCCCTTTTTAATTCGCAATGTATTGCTCTCCGGTTATCTGCTTTATCCATTCCCGGCAGTTGACCTTTTTTCCGTAGACTGGAAAATGCCGATAGAAGAAGTAATTGCGGATAAGATTGAAATTACCGGATGGGCGAGAGGACTGAGAGGACAGGAACAATATGCTTATCCATTTGCACAGTGGTTTCCGATTTGGTGGGATACGCTTGGTATTTTCAATAAGATTTGCTTTATATTCTTTTTTCCTTCATTTGCAGTGATGTTGATTCGTTGTGTACATGTTGGACTGTCATCACGAGTGCAGCAAGAGAAGATTGGAATCGTGCACCTTTATTTCGTGGAGGCTATGTTGGTATTGCTCTGGTTTGTATCTGCGCCGGATCTCAGGTTTGGTGGTGTCTTTTTACTCTTGGTTCCGTTTACTTTGGCAGGAGAACTACTGGCCCAATGCAAATGGAAGATTGTGACCGTGGGAACTGCTTCTCTGACGATACTGTTTGTCTCTTTTATTATGATGAGATATATTTTGACAGAAGAGATTTATGTTATTACACCTGCGCCGTATTCATATTATGAGGTAAAAAGTTGTAAGCTGTCAGGCGTTACGTTTTATTATCCTGCGGAAGGAGATCAGGTAGGTTATTATCACTTTCCGAGCACGCCATACGGAAAAAGAATTACGGAAAATATGATCGAACTGCGAAATATAGAAAAGGGGATTGGAGAAGGGTTTCGGATGAAGCGGTAAGGCGTAGGAGGAGAAAAGACAAAATAGAACATTCTTGTGTGTACAGGAGGTTTCCTGTATAATAAAAAGTAAATGAAGCTGGAAAAAATTTCTATTTAGAATGGGATCGATAGTATGAGTATAAAAGGACGATTATCCAGAAAAAAGACAGCAGTTTATCAATTTTTGATCAACCATCCGCTTCTTGACGCGCTGCAGTATGCCTTGCGCAGCTACAAAGACAAAGGAAAGCTGCACAGGATCGCAGGGCGCGACGGGCTTGTGTTAAAATGTCATGCTTATGGAAATGATAACAGGGATAAGTGCATTTATCATATTAGTTTTGGTGGGGCCAGACACGGATTTTTTGCACAGTTTCGGACGCTGCTGAAATATCTGGCGTATGCGGACCGGTTCGGTTTCTACCCGGTTGTGGAGTGGTCGAGAGAGATTCCTTATGCGGAGCAAGACAGTATTCATGGTACGTACAATCCGTTTGAATACTATTTTTCGCAGCCTGCTGGTGTTTCAGTGGAAGAGATGTGGACGAGCTATAATGTCTTCCAGTCGGAAGAGATCCACGTCACCGATTTTTTCCTGGACAGGGAGATTCGGGGAGGTGAGGACGGCTATCTTATATCCGAACCGTTTATCGACAGACTGGCTGGCGTGATGAAAAAATATATTCGTTTAAATGACTGGACAGATGCGTATATGCGCCGGGAAATCAGCGTGCTGCTGGGCGGCAGAAAAACGATTGGCGTACATGTCAGAGGCAGCGATTTTAAGGGTGGTTATAATAACCACCCGACATTTGTTCCTGTGGAAGAGTTTCTGCGGGCAGCGGACAACATGATGAAAAACGGGAGATATGAGCAGGTTTTTCTGGCGACAGATGATGTGGGAGCGATAAAGGCTTTCGCGAAAGTTTTCGGTGACAGGCTTGTCTATTATGGCGATGTGATGCGTACGGAGGGCGAGGTGTCGGTGGCATTTTGTAACTCACAGCGTAAAAATCACAAATATCTGCTGGGGCTGGAAGTGCTGCGGGATATGCTGTCACTGGCAGCCTGCGACGGTCTGGTGGCAGGCATCTCACAGGTGAGCAACTGCGCACGGATCGCCAGAAAGAGCTACGGCAGGCAGTATGAAGATATGGTGATTCTCGACAGAGGGATCAATCATACGGGAAATAATTTTGTGAGGTAGAATGGGACAGAAGGCAATGACGGAAGAGCTGGTTACTGTAATCATTCCTGTATATCAGGCAGAACGATTTTTAGACAGATGTTTGGCATCTTTGCTCAACCAGACATATGAAAACCTTGAAATTCTATTGATTGACGACGGATCGGCGGACGGAAGTATGGATAAATGTTTGGTGTGGCAGGAAAAAGACAGGCGGATCAAAGTGCTGCATCATGATAACAGAGGTGTTGGATTTACAAGAAATCGGGGAATTGAACAGGCAAAAGGAGAATTTATTTGTTTTCTTGATGCGGATGATTGTCTGGAGCACGATGCGATCGCCTGCTTGCAGGAGGAAATAGAACAGAAAGATGCGGATTTGTGTCTGTGTGGATATGCTACTGTTTTCAGCCAGAAAACCGTAATGTATGTTCCGGTCTGTCTTGGTGTGATGACGAAAGAAGAACTGCTGCAGACTTCTTTCTGGCAATTATACGATGCGCATATTCTGCATAATATTGGTACGAAATTATACAGAAAATGTATTTTAATGGATTATAAGATCAGGTTTCGGGAGGAACAGAGAATTTTTGAGGACATTATGTTTTGCCTGGAATATCTGCAGGCGGCAAAAACTGTCACGGTTACTGGCAGATCTCTTTATCGGTATATGCAGGACAACGTCAATTCTGTGACGAAAGGATACAAGGAAGGATACTTATACAGCGCATATGCGTTAAATGATCTTCTATCAAATATCATCAGGGACAGAAATACAGACTTTTTCAGGAATGTTATTGTTAATGTATATGAGGCCTATATTAATGAATTTATGAGAGTACAAATAGACAGAAAGCGTATTTTCAGTCAGAGTAAGGAGTTGTGCTTCCGCTCAGAAGTCTTAAGCTCCAGGTATAAAGTTCCATTGAGAAAATTGAAAATAGATGCAAGGTTATTCTGCCTGTTTGTATGGCACAAATGTTACGTTGGTCTGCATGGTTTGGGGATTTGGAAACGATTACGACGCAGAGGAAAATATAATTATGAAAAAACCACTGAAATACTATTGGAAAATAAAGCAAAAGATAGTGGAAAAAAGAGCGTATCATAAGTATGATGGCAGGTTAGTGCTGATGTTTCATGAAGTTTCGAACGAAAGGGAACAATGGTATGATCCGGCTTATTCTATTTCTGTGGACGGATTTTATCACCTTATAACAATCATCCGACAATCAGGATTTTTATTTGTATCACCTTATGATATATTGCACAATGATGACAGAAAAAGAGTCTGTCTGACTTTTGATGATGCGTTTCAAGGTGTGTATGACAGGGTATTTCCACTTTTACGCAGAGAAAAAATCCCTTTTACGGTCTTTCCGGCTGCGTCATTATTAGGAAAAGAAAATTATCTCAATGAAAATATGATAAGGGAAATGATGCAGTATACGGGTTTTTATCTGGGTGCGCATTCTGTCTCACATTGTATTTTAAAAAGCGCCAGCGATGAGCAGAGCGAATATGAACTGAGACATGCAAAGACAATTCTGGAAACACTGTTTGAAGTTCCTGTTGACATTATGGCATATCCATATGGTTCATTACGTGAGATCGGAAAACGCGAGATGAAATTGGCTCAAAAAAGCTATCGTTATGCGTTTTCCACGTTACAGACTTGTGTGACACCCGACACTGATCCTTATTGTATACCAAGAATCAATGTGAATGAAAAAAACTATAAAACGATATTGAGAGAAACCGGCTAAGGGAGCCAAGGGGCATGAAAAACCAAATTGCGGTCGTTGTAGTGGCCTATAAAAGGATTAACACATTAAAACGTTTGTTAAAGTCGATCAAAAACGGAATTTATACAGAAAATAATATACCGTTGATCATCAGTATTGATTTTTGTGAGTCGAATAGAGATGTGATTGATTGTGCGGAGGCGTTTCAATGGGAGCATGGAGAAAAGATCGTCAGGACACATGAACAAAATCTTGGCCTTAAAAGGCATATACTGGAGTGTGGTGATCTTGCACTGGAATATGGGGCGGTGATCATACTGGAAGATGACCTTCTTGTGGGTCCCTGTTATTATGAATATGTGAAAGCTGCACATCAATATTACAAAGACGATGACAGGATAGCCGGTATTTCATTGTATAGCCATGAATGGAACAGCTACACACAGAAAAAGTTTTCTCCAATTCAAAAAAATGGTGATGTTTATTTTGGACAATTTAGTTGTACATGGGGAGAATCGTGGAATGACAGACAATGGAAGAGATTCCGGGAGTGGTATGATGTCTGTCCGGATGAATTTACAGATGATGGGCGGATGCCGTCACAGATTTACGGATGGAATAAGTCCTGGGGAAAATATTTTATCAAATACATGGTAGAAAATGGTCTTTATTATGTAGTTCCATATAGAGCGCTGTCAACTACGGTCGGTGCGATTGGGGTGCATACATCAAGAAAGCTGCTCGATACGCAAACCGGTGTCAATATGGGAACGGAAGAGTACCGGTTCGTGCCATTCGAGAAGGGTTCCCACTACAATATTTTTTTTGAAAATGATGATTTACCCGGGTTTCTGAAAACTTATGTCGGCTCAGAAGATATATGTGTTGATCTGTATGGGATAAAGAAACGTGTCCTGACAGATAACAGATATATTTTAACGACAAGGAAGATGAATTATAAGATCATAAAACAATATGCACTGGACTTGCGGCCCCATGATATGAATGTTATACAGGATATATATGGGGATGATATTTTTTTGTATGACCGTATGTATGAGGAAAAAAATAAAGTTTATAAAAGCAGAGGACGTATCATGTATGATTTTGCAGGAGTAAATCCGCAAAAGGCAGTGATTTACGCGTTAAAAAGATATTGGGAGAAGTATGTAGGGCGATGAGAGGAACAGGTGGGATTTGTGTGTAAAGTGTCGGTGATTGTACCGGTATATAATGTGGAGCGTTATCTCAGGGCATGTTTAGATTCACTGATACATCAAACGCTTCGCGAGATAGAGATTATCTGTGTGGACGATGGTTCTACAGATGAATCGTTGTCTATTTTGCAAAACTATAAAGACAAAGATGATCGAATCACTATACTTCATCAGGAAAATCTTGGACAAAGTTCTGCCAGAAATAGAGGGCTTGATCTGGCAAAGGGCAGATATGTATATTTTTGTGACAGTGACGATTATCTCTGCAGCGATGCGTTAGAGGTATGCTATAAAACGGCTTTGAAGTATGATTTGGATGTACTGAGATTCGGTTACAATGAGTTTGTTGATGGCAAAGCGGATCTGCTGACACCAAAAGAATGTTTTTCCGTTTCCAATGTAATATCGGGCATTGATATGTTATCCTATTTGAGACGCCATCATTCCATGACGCCGGGTATGCCTTTTCTCTTTATCAGAAGAACTGAAATAGAGAAACATCAATATCGTTTTATCGAAGGGATCATACGGGAAGATCATGCTTTTTTTACAGAAGTGTTTATGACAGCGAAACGAGCGTTACATTTGGAAATTCCGCTGTATTACAGGCGCGTCAGGGAAGGTTCCACAATGACAAGCCCTAATGAATATAAATCTGCCAGAGGATTTCTGGTTACGGTAGAGCATTTTCTGGAAAATAAGAACAGTAAAGTGAAAGGAGAGCTAAAAAAACAGATTTACCTGTTTTATCGGCATTTTATTATATATTATCTGAGGACAACTGAAGAGGAAAAGGATGCTCTGTATAAAGAAGTGGAACACCTGAGAAAAACGTTGTCAAAAGTAAAATATCTTCACAGTACAGATATGTGGTTGTTTTGCAATGTTAATTTTAATTTGTACTTATTATATATCAAGATAAAAAGAAGGGATTTCTACCTATGGCGAAAACTTGTAAAGCCGCTTTGGAGATTTTTAAGGAATTAAATTTTATACTGGATGGCAAACAGAAAAAAAGAGCAATTGCAGTACTGATCGTTGTTATTATCAGTTCAGGCTTTGAATTGATCGGAGTAACAGCCGTATTGCCGTTTATCCAAGCGGTTGTATCGCCGGAAATCATTATGAACAATCCATATGCAATCCAAATTATGAGATTTTTAAGGATTGATTCGTCACAGAATATGTTGGTTGCTATGGGCATCATGCTTATGGGCGTTTATCTGCTCAAAAATATTTATATGATTTTTTCCTACTTCGTACAGTATAACTATGGAACAAGAGTGCAGAAGGAATTGTGTAATAAACTTTTAAAGGCATATATGAGCAGGTCATATGCTTATTTTCTGGATATAAACAGCGCTGAGATTATGAGAGCATGTAATGATGACATTAATGGAGTCTATTGTATTCTTTCCTATCTAATGGTTATGGCTTCAGAAAGTTTATCTGTTGTCTTGATCGGTCTGTTTATTATCTATACAGATCCACTGATTGCGTTTGGAGTATTGTTTCTGATGACGGTTGTGTTTTTGGGAATTGTGGGAATTTTTAAGCCGTTTATGAAGCGGGCTGGAAGGAGGAATTTGGAGGCAATTACAGAAAAAAATAAAGTAGTATATCAATCTGTTATGGGGATAAAAGAAATTTTTGTCATGCAGAGAAAAGATCATTTTCTGGATGATTTTGATGAGGTTACGGAAACAGTAAGAAAAACTCAGAGAGTTTATGATGTAGTTAGAAACTCCCCGGAGAGAATTGTGGAAGGCATCTGTGTAAGCGGTTTAATCGGTATCGTATGTATCAGGCTGAATACTCAGGCAGATATGATGATGTTTATTCCTAAACTGGGAGCTTTTGCGATGGCAGCATTTAAGATATTGCCGTCGATTGGAAAAATTGCCAATCGTATGACTGAAATAATTTACCAACGTCCCAAATTATCTAATATGTATAAGGTGATGTGTGAGGCAAAACAATATGAGAAGGAGAATGAAAGATATGCGCATTCGCGTGGAATCATACAGGAACCGGAAAAGCTGGGCTTTAAAAACTGTCTGATGCTAAAAGATGTTTTCTGGCAATATAGAAATCAAAAAGACTTTGTTTTAAATAGAGCTGAACTGAAAATAAACAAAGGAGAGTCTGTTGCTTTTATCGGAGCATCCGGTGCGGGAAAAACGACTTTGGCAGATATAATTTTAGGTCTTCTTCATCCAATGAAAGGAACGGTGGAAATGGATGGTTTTGACATTTATGCGATGCCAAAAACGTGGGCGAATATTATCGGTTATGTGCCGCAGTCAGTCTTCTTATTCGATGATACAATTCGCAACAATGTAGCGTTTGGCCTGAAGGTGAGCGAAGATGATGATTGTCATATATGGGAGGCATTGAGGAAAGCCCAGTTAAAGGATTTTGTAGAGTCTTTGCCGGGCAAATTGGATACGATTGTTGGTGAAAGGGGAATCAGATTTTCGGGTGGGCAGAAGCAGCGTATCGCGATTGCCAGAGCATTATATAACAAACCGGAAATTTTAATACTGGATGAAGCGACAGCTGCACTAGACAATGATACGGAATCAGCAGTAATGGATGCGATAGAATCACTTCAGGGACAAATTACGATGATTATTGTTGCACATAGATTGACAACAATTAAAAATTGTGATGTTATCTATGAAATCAAAAATGGAAAAGTGTACAGACGGGACAAGGAGAAGGTGTTGAAGAATGCCGGGGTGTCTTAAGATCGTGTTTTCAATATCAATCTGGGAGATAGTATGAATGTAAAAGAATTAAAGAGTCAACTTGTTATTATAATAGGAATCGTATCATGTTTTATGCTGTTGTCTGTAGCTGTGCCCTGTTCAGTTAATACACCAGGCTGGTTTTACATTGTAGTTTTGTGCATGCTGCTTATTATATTTACTGCATTACTTGCAGGATGGTTAATAGACCTCAGGCGTAGTTTTAGATATTATAGCTGTAATATTTTGAGATATGATAACTATTTTTTATTCTTTCTGTTTTTGTTTGTTATATTGCGTTTTTTACAGTTCAATATATTGCCGAGATGGGACTCGGATATTTACTATGCGCAGATTAAAAATGCCTGCGATAACTTTCATTTTACATTTTCCTCATTTTTAAACGACTTTAAATTAGCTGGCCATATTTCGTATGGCTATAGTTTGTTTTTGGCCATCGGCTATTATATATGTCCTGATGGCTTTACTGGAATTTATTTTATAAATTTATTATTATCTGTTGTGGCATTCTTTTTGACATATAAGATTGTTAAATATTATGCGCCTGATATAGACAGACGATTGACAGCTTTTGGAACATTTATTATATGGTGTCAGCCAATGAATCTGGGGTTGTTTCATAAGGTCGTACCTGATTATGGGATTCTTCTATTTTTGGTTTTTCTTTTATATTTTCATATCCGTAGAAAGTACTGTTTATTATGTTTTTTTGCGGTGATTCTCATGACGACGAAAGAGACGGGAATTGTCTGTGTGGCGGGGTATTGTCTCGGTTATATTACATGCGTATTTGTCAGTTCGGATAAAAGGGGACTGGATAGAATTAAGGAATTGTTGAAAAATAAAATTGTTTTTGGGATGATTTTTGCCGGTGTAGCAGGTGCACTGATATTAATGTACCTTATGTTTGTCAGCCGCACTTTATGGGGAGTAGGTTACGGACAGGAGTGGTACGGTGTTCCCTTCAGTCAATTTGCTTTTCAGGAAGGTTATATCATACAAAAATTAAAAACTTTTTTTCTGTTAAACTTTTATTGGATCTGGATGCTGATTATTATTGTATACTTAGTTATAGAGAGGAAACGGAGTCTGTTCCTGGTGTTATTTCATAAGTATACAGAGTTGGTTTGTTTTGCAGGCGCATTGTTTGCATTTATTGTATTTAGTGTTTTGTACGTGACATATAATATTCCCCGATATAATTTATGTTTAGAGTTTGGTCTGGCATTGTTTGGAATTCTGATATTATTTAGGACAACCAGAAAAGAATTTCGGCGTTCTGTCAAAGGTGGCTTAAGCCTGCTATTTATCTTAATGTTCGCACAGTCTTATCTAACGATAGATCCGGTTACTAAAATTGTTTTTCCAATAGCGAATAACAGTTCTTCATTTCCGATGATTAATGCGCAGTGGAAGGAAACTCCTTCGTTGCATTCTGAAACCACGGTATATAATTATCAGTACACATATTTGGATAAGGCGTATGATCAGTTATTGAAAGAGATTGGTTATGATGGCAATGTAGATCTGGTTCTATGGGGCCTGTATGGTGTGACGGTTGATGCGGTGGATATAGATGGGCTGCATCTTCAATACTTCTGGGACACGGAAAAGCAGGAGCGTACGATCAGGGAAAATGAGCACACTGTGCCGATTCATCCGGTCTATCAGGAGGCGTTTGAGGATGAACTATATGAGAATGGCCTTCTGAAGGAGAATGCCGTCTGGATCTTTACGCCTCATTTTGAGGACAATGAGGTGGAATTATATTCTGAACTGGATGAGTATTATCATATCGATGAGACGAGACGGGAAGCCGGCGGACCATTTGGCGGTAAAGTATATTATTATACGATGCAGTTGAGGTAGTGAAAGTGAGGGATAGTTTATGTTTGAGCATATGACAGAGCAGCAGGCGAAAGAAAGCATTCTTGCCAGCGTAAAGGAATATTATGACACATACCGGAAGGAGAAGGCGCCCTATCAGGCAGGAGAACGGATTCCCTATGCGTCGAGAGTTTATGACAGTGAGGAAATGACGAACCTTGTCGATGCGGCGCTGGAGTTCTGGCTGACGGCGGGCAGATATACGGACCAGTTTGAGAAAGAATTTGCGTCCTATCTTGGCGTACCATTCTGCTCTCTTGTCAATTCCGGTTCTTCGGCCAATCTTCTGGCCTTTATGACGCTGACATCGCCGCTTCTGAAAGACCGGCAGATCAAACGGGGCGATGAGGTTATCACGGTGGCGGCGGGATTTCCTACGACCGTATCGCCAATGATTCAATATGGAGCGGTACCGGTATTTGTGGATGTGACGATCCCACAGTATAACATTGATGTGAATCGGTTAGAGCAGGCGCTCTCGGAGCGGACCAAAGCGGTTATGATTGCGCATACGCTCGGCAATCCGTTTGACCTGAAAGCGGTGAAAGATTTCTGCGACGCCCACGGGCTGTGGCTTGTGGAAGATAACTGTGATGCGCTTGGCAGTGAGTATGTGATAAACGGAGAGACAAAGCTGACAGGTACAATCGGTGACCTGGGAACGTCCAGCTTCTATCCACCGCATCATATGACGATGGGAGAGGGCGGCGCTGTATATACGTCAAATCCGTTGCTGCATAAAATTATGCGTTCGCTGCGTGACTGGGGGCGGGATTGTGCGTGTCCGTCAGGCAGAGACAACCTGTGCGGTCACCGCTTTGATGGACAGTACGGGGAACTGCCGCGGGGCTATGACCACAAATATGTGTATTCGCATTTCGGATATAATTTAAAGGCCACGGACATGCAGGCAGCTGTCGGCTGTGCTCAGTTGAAAAAGTTTCCCTCGTTTGTGGTGCGCAGACGGCACAATTTTGACAGACTGAAAGCAGTATTACAGGCAAACGGTGCGGCGGAAAAGCTGATTTTGCCTGAGCCGCAGAAAGATTCTTCGCCCAGCTGGTTCGGGTTTCTGATGACATGCCAGGAGGGTACAGAGAGAGCGCAGGCAGTGCCATATATCGAAAGCCGGGGGGTTCAGACAAGAATGCTGTTTGCCGGTAATCTGACAAAGCATCCCTGTTTTGATGCGATGCGTTCGTCCGGCACGGGATACCGCATTGTAGGAGATCTGTCCAACACGGACAGAATTATGAGAGACAGTTTTTGGGTCGGCGTATATCCCGGGATGACAGATGAAATGATAGACTATATGGGTGAGACGATAGCACAGGCGGTAGAGTGATATGGCAAAATCGGGACCACAATATTCTGTTCACAGTCTGTTTATCCTGCCTGTGCTGTGAGTAGAGCAAATTTATGAGTTGTAAAGCTACTGTGTCTATGGTACTATAAGAATCGTATAGATGTTAAGAAAGTATGAAGAGATATTAAGAAAATATGAAAAAAATTAGTATTTTGATTCCCTGCTACAATGAAGTTGAGAATGTGGACTTGATGGCGGCGGCAGTTGAAAATGTGTTGCAGGAAGCACTGTCACAATATGATTACGAGATCCTGTTCATTGACAACTGTTCGACGGATGGGACGAGGGACAAGTTGGAGACGATCTGTGCAAAAAATAAAAAAGTAAAGGCGATCTTCAATGTCACTAACTTCGGACAATTTAACTCTCCTTTTTATGGACTCTGTCAGACGACGGGAGACTGCACAATTATGGTGTGCTGTGACTTTCAGGACCCAATTGATCTCATTCCCACATTTGTGAAGGAGTGGGAGAACGGGCACCGGATTGTCAGTGGAATCAAGACCTCCAGCAAAGAGAACGGGATCGTGTATTTTCTGCGCAGTGTCTATTATAAACTGATCAAAAATATGTCTTCGACAGAGATGATTGAGCATTTTACCGGTTTCGGTCTGTATGATAAGACGTTTGTCGATATTTTAAGAAATCTCGATGATCCGATCCCTTTTATCAGGGGAATCGTGGCGGAGTATGGACATGGGTTTAACCGCAAGGACATTGAGTATAATCAGCCAAAACGGCGGGCAGGCAAGACACATAACAATATTTTTACACTCTATGACGCAGCGATGCTCAGTATCACTTCCTATACTAAGGTGGGACTTCGTCTGGCCACACTGCTGGGATTTCTTTCTTCAGGGATTGGCCTTGCGATAGCGTTGATTTATCTCGTTCTGAAACTGATTTACTGGGACAGTTTCCCGGCAGGCAATATTCCCATGCTGCTTGGCATTTATGTGCTCGGTTCTCTGCAGCTGTTTTTTATCGGCCTGATTGGGGAATATATATTGAATATCAATACACGGGTCATTCACAGACCGCTGGTAGTAGAAGAGAAAAGACTGAATTTTGACAATGAAAAACTGATTAAAGAGAGAAAGAGTACAGAAGCATGAGAAGAGTAATTACGTATGGATCTTTTGACCTGTTTCATGAGGGGCATTACAATCTCCTCAAACGGGCCAGGGAATTGGGCGACTATCTGATTGTTGGTGTGACGACGGAACAGTATGATGAATCGAGAGGCAAACTGAATATCGTGGACTCTCTTGACGAGAGGATCGATAATGTGCGCAGGACCGGTTTTGCCGATCAGATCATCGTGGAGGATCATCAGGGACAGAAAGTGGAGGATGTTCAGAAATATGACATCAATGTGTTCACGGTAGGATCAGACTGGGCAGGTACTTTTGACTACTTGAAAGACTACTGCGAAGTCGTCTATCTGGAGCGGACGAAAAACATTTCCTCAACGATATTGCGAACGACGCAGAACCCGATCACCCGCATCGGCATTATCGGAACGGGCAGGATTGCCAACCGTTTTGTACCGGAGGCAAAGTTCGTCAGCGGTACTATTGTGCATAGCGTGTATAACCCCCATATTGCAAGTGCGGAGAGATTTGCAAAAAAGTTTGAGCTGGACGTCTGCACAGATAATCTGGAGACGTTTTTTGAGAGTGTGGATGCAGTTTATGTGGCGTCTCCCCATGAAACGCATTATGAATACGCAAAGGCGGGTTTACAACATGGGAAGCATGTGCTCTGCGAGAAACCGATGGCGTTTGTAAAGGCGCAGGCAAAGGAGCTGTTTGATCTGGCGGCGGAAAAGGGACTCGTATTAATGGAAGGCATTAAGACAGCCTATTGTCCGGGTTTCAATCAGTTATTAGGCGTTGTCAAAAGCGGGGCGATCGGACAGATCCGGGATGTGGAAGCCTGCTTTACGAGGTTGACAAAAGATGGACTGCGGGAGATGACTGACACCGTTTATGGGGGTGGCTTTACCGAATTTGGCAGTTATACACTGCTTCCAATCTTAAAACTGATGGGCACAAATTATAAGGAAGTACGTTTTGACAGCATTTTGGCGGAAAATGGGATCGATTTGTATACCAAGGCGTCTTTCGTCTATGAGAAAGGGTTCGCGCTGTCAAAGAGTGGTGTGGGCGTCAAGTCGGAAGGGCAGCTGATTGTGGCGGGGACGAACGGGTACATTCTGGCAGAGTCTCCCTGGTGGCTGACCAGAAGTTTTGAAGTGCGCTATGAAGACTCTAAAAAGATTGAAAAATATGCGACCAGATACCTTGGCTATGGTCTGCGCTATGAGATCAGTGATTTTGTCTATATGATCAACGGGCACGCGGGCAGATCCTATAAATTTACGGCGGAGGAATCGATTGCCATGGCGGATGTGATGGAACGGTTTTTACTGCAAAAGAACAGGAAAGAGAGAAAACATGAGTTTTAAAGACGTTTGGGAGAAGGCAAGTTATATTTTTAACAGAAAACAGAAGATACGGCTTGTGTGGCTGGTGATGATCTTATTTGCAGAGATCTTTCTGGAACTGCTCGGTGTGATTTCTGTCTATCCGTTTATTGCCCTCATATTGAATCCTAATATGATTCAGGAGAACAGGCTGTTGCTGATGGCCTATCAAATATCGGGCGCTGAAAATAACAACGATTTTTTTATGATCATGGCGATCGGCATGATTGGTATTTATATCTTTAAAAATGCGTTTAATGCGTTCACAAGTTATAAACGGACCGGGTTTGTCTTTGACACCCAGCGGGAGATCGGTGTACGTCTGATGCGCAGTTATATGCAGGAACCGTATTCTTTTTTTCTGGAAAAAAATTCGGCGGTTCTGATGCGTGGTGTCGGCACGGATGTGGCACAGTTTTTCAATCTTGTTTTGCAATGTCTGTATATGTTTTCCGACTGCGTGATGATGCTGATCTTTGGCGGTTATATGTTGTATACAGACTTTATTCTCTCAGTGAGTATGATCGTCATCATGGTGCTTTTTGTTGCGATCTTTGTCCGCTGGAATAAAAGAAGAGCAACTTTCTTTGGAAAAGAGACGCAGAAGTGCAGCGGTAAGATGACGCAGTGGATGCAGCAGGCGTTTGGCGGGGTCAAGGAGATCAAGATACTTCGCCGGGAAGATTACTTTGTGGATAATTACGAGAAGTATTGTAGTCAGTCCAACCGGATGAACCGGATCTTTTCGTTTCTCAACTCCATTCCTCATATGGTGTTGGAGTGTTTTTGTACGGCGGCGATTTTGCTGATCATTGCTCTGCGAGTGAGAAATGGAGCTAACGTTGCGGTATTTCTGCCGAAGATGGCGATCTTTGCCATGGCATTGTTCCGATTGTTTCCCCGGATCAGCCGGATCAATGGCTGTCTGAATTCCATAATTTTCAGTTATCCATACATGGACAGTGTCTATGAGGCGCTGCAGGTCAGTGAAGAACACAAATATCAGCGGGTACAGCGTGAGCAAGTGGGAAAGAATGAAAATGAGCTTTCCTTTGAACATGATGTAACATTGGAAAATATTCATTTTGTCTATCCCAATACGGAAACGGAAGTGCTTTCCGGTGTGAATATGTCGATACAGAAGGGCCAGGCGGTGGCCTTTGTAGGACCATCCGGTGCGGGGAAAACGACGCTGGCCGATGTATTTTTGGGTATTCTGGAATTAAAAGAAGGACGGGTGCTCTGTGATGGCAAAGAGATTTTAAACCACGCGGATGAATGGGCAGATAAACTTGGGTATATCCCGCAGACAATTTTCCTCTCAGATGACACGATCCGCAACAATGTTGCATTTGGCCTGGAAGTAGACGAATCGGTTGATGATAAAGTATGGTCGGCTCTGGAGCAGGCACAGTTAAAGGAATTTGTGGAAAGGCTTCCCGAGGGACTGGATACGAAGATCGGGGAACGGGGCGTGCGTCTGTCAGGCGGACAGAGGCAGAGGATCGGAATCGCCAGAGCCTTGTACACCAATCCGGATATTCTGGTGCTTGACGAGGCGACTTCGGCTTTGGATAACGAGACAGAGGCGGCTGTCATGGAAGCGATCGAGCATTTACTTGGCCACAAGACGATGATCATTATCGCCCATAGAATTACGACGGTTCGAAACTGTGATGTGATCTATCGCGTGGACAAAGGGAACATTGAAAAAGTCACATATGAGCAGCTGCAGGCTGAAGTGGAGCAAGAATCATGAAAATGCAGAAATTGATTTATGTTACAAAGGGAAGTAAAATCGTATTAAATGATAAGGCATACTGTTACAGGTATGCCTTTTTTACATTAGAGCGGCCAGGCGTCTATCTGTATACGTATGCCTATGAGGAGAATGAATGCTGGTGTACGTATCGTAAGGAATATTCGCAAGAAAACTGGATGAATACAGACATGATATTCGATGACGGAAACCTGCCCGCGGCGGGTGAAGGGTATATCCGTCTATCTGTAAAAATGAAAGCACAGTCGGGTGAGGGTATAGGAACAGCGGAAGAAGGAAAAGCGTCTGTCATCGGCGTGACAGGCGGGACGGATGAGAGGGTTGCTCTGCAAAGAAAAGAGCAGGCGTTTCTGGCGCGGACGGATGTGCAGGATGAGATTGCCAGGACAGTGAGGGCTGTCGAGGAGAAGCGAACCAAAGATTGTCTTGTATTTACGCTGCTGACGGATACCCATTATGTCGTCAATGGAAACTGGGAGACGTGCGCTGCCACGATAGAGGCAGTCAATGCACAGATTTCACCCGATGGCGTGATTCATCTGGGTGACCTTACGGATGGCTTACTGGACAGAGAGACATGCCGGGAATACAGTCACAGAGTATTAGACCGGATTACTGGCTGGGGGAAGCCGTTCTATATGACGATCGGCAATCACGATGTCAACTATTTCCGCAGCAATCCGCATAAGCTGTCAGGACCGGAGCAGTATGACTGCTATTTAAGAGGGATCGTTTCCGGGGAGCTGACAGAAGATCAGCTCTGGTACGATGTGAGTTTCCCGGAACGGAAGCTGACCTTTTTGTTTCTTCATTCTTATGATAATGAGGAAAAGTTGCGGTACGGATTTACACAGGGGGAGCTGGACTGGGTAGTGGAGCGGTTAGAACGACTGCCAAAGGAGTATCAGGTCGTGATATTCAGCCATGAGGCGCCGCTTGCCCGGCTCGATTACTGGGCCTCGGAAATTCGCAATGGAGAAATGCTGACAGAGTTGCTGGACAGATGGAACAGGACGCATGACAACAGGATTCTGGCCTTTGTCCATGGGCATACTCACGCCGACTATATCTACAGAGAGCGAACTTTTCCGATTGTCTCTCTTGGCTGCTCCAAAGTGGAATACTTTGAGGACAAGAGACCGGAAGGCGCTGTCAGGCCGGTGAGAATTGAGGGAGAAGTGTCTCAGGAATTGTGGGATACGATGGTCATCAATACAAAAGAACGAAAGATTGATTTTGTCCGTTTCGGGGCCGGCACAGATCGAAGTACCAAACCGGAAAAGAAAGTGAAAATATGGGCGCATCGGGGTGCATCGGGCTATGCGCCGGAGAACACGCTGGAAGCCTTTGCGCTTGCCAGAGAACTGGGGGCTGACGGGGTAGAGCTGGATGTACAGTTTACGAAAGACAGGCAGTTGGTCGTTATTCATGATGAGCGGATCGACAGAGTCAGCGACGGCAGTGGATATGTGGCCGATTATACGCTGGATGAGCTGCGTAACTATAATTTTAACCGCACATATCCGTCCTGTATCCATGCGGATATACCGACTCTGCGGGAAGTGTTGGAGCTTCTGGCGCCGACTGCCCTCACGGTCAACATTGAACTTAAGACCGGAATCAATCCTTATCCGGGAATTGAACGGGAGACGGTGCGGCTTGTCCAAGAGCTGGGGATGGAAGAGCGGGTAATCTATTCCTCTTTCTCTCACAGGTCAGTACTGACAGTCAGAAAACTGACAGAAGTGTCAGAAACGGGATTCCTCTGCTGCGACGGGATTCTTGATATGGCCGCATATGCACAGGAGCGTGGAGTGACTGCGGTCCATCCGGCATGGTATCTGATGAAAAATCCCGGGTTTGTGCAGGCATGTGCAGATAGCGGAAGAAAGATCCATGTCTGGACGGTCAATGACAGAGATCACATCGGACAGACGATTCAGAGGGGAGCGGACGCTGTCATCACCAATTATCCGGACCTGGCGTATGAAGTTATTTATGGGAAGAAACTGGCGCTGCCAGAGAATAAAGTGACTCAGGAACAACCGGAAAAGGACGAAACAAATACGTCGGCTGACAAAGCAGGTGTGGGGAATGCCGGAAAGAAACATGCACTTTTACATCTGTTGGGTGTGACATACGGAAAAGTGAGAAAAATCTTTGTGGCGATCGACCGAATCGTACAGAGAGCGGCAGGGAAACAATAGGAAACGGAGTAGAAAGTGAAACAGGAACTGAAATAATCACTGAAATGTGAAATGAAAACTGAAATATGAAATAAAAACTCAAATATGATTTCAGATTCGTAGAATATTATTTGAGATTCTTGAATAAACTTAAATATAATGATAGAATCTAAAATAAGAAGAGGGAAACTGAAATGACAAGAGAAGAATTTCTGGAGAAGTTAAAAGAAATCCAAAAAATGAAATGTGAAACGCAGACCCTGGAACTGAAAAGTGCAGGGTGTGGCTGCCCGAAACGCTTATATGATACGTTATCTGGCTTTTCCAATCAGGATGGTGGGGGAATCATTGTCTTTGGTATAGAGGAAATGGACGATTATCGGGAAGCAGGTGTTTATGATGCGCAGGATCTGCAAAAAAAGATCAATGAACAATGCAGGCAAATGGAACCGATAGTCAGGCCGCTTCTCACGGTGCTTGAAAAGGACGGGAAAAGTTTTGTGGCTGCGGAGATACCGGGTATTGATCTGGCGGAAAGACCTTGCTATTACAGAGGGCAGGGAAGGCTGAGAGGATCTTTCGTGCGTATCGGCGACAGCGATGAGCCGATGACGGAATATGAGATCTACAGCTATGAGGCGTTTCTCAGGAAATATCAGGATGATGTCAGAGAGATAGAGAGAGCTTCGCTCCAGGTGGTAGATACGGCTGAGCTGGATGATTATATGGATGCTCTTCGTACAGGAAAGCCGAATCTGATGCGCGTCTCTGACCGGGAATTGCAGGAATTGATGAGTATCACAAGGAATGGAAATGTTACGCTGAGTACGGTTCTGTTATTCGGGCTGTACCCGCAGGCTTATTTTCCGCAGTTGTGCATTATCTCGGTTGTGGTGCCGGGGCGTGAACTCGGAGACACGGGGGGCCTGGGAGAACGGTTTATTGATAACGAGAGAATCGAAGGAAATATTTCGCAGATGCTTGACGGCACTCTGCGATTTGTGCGCAAAAATATGAAGACGAGAACGATCATAGACTCTGAGAGCGGCAAAAGAGAAGACCGGACAGAGTACCCGATGACGGCAGTCAGAGAAGCGGTGATAAACGCGCTTGTACACCGTGATTATAGCATTCATACGGAAGGGATGCCGATCCAGGTGCTTATGTTTGAAGACAGAATGGAGATCCGCAATCCAGGCGGTATATATGGCAGGATCAGGCTTGATCAGCTCGGCAAAGTACAGCCTGATACAAGAAATCCGGTTCTGGCGACAGCTTTGGAAGCCAGAGGCATTACAGAAAATCGATATTCCGGTATTCCGACGATCAGAAGGGAGATGATGGAATATCGTCTGCGGGAACCGGAGTTTGCAGATGAGAGAGGAAACTTTGTCGTAAGGTTTTACAATGAATATACAGCCGATCCGCAGGAAGAAAGAGAAACGGAGGAAGAAATAAAAAATCTGCTTCTCTTTTGCAGGACGCCCCGTACGAGAAAAGAAATCTGTGAATACTTGGGCCTGACTTCCGTCACATATGCGATACAGCGACACATCATGCCCTTGGTAGAACAGGGACTGATACAGATGAGTCTTCCGGATAAGCCAAAGAGTCAGAAGCAGCTATATTTTACAGTCAGAAATAAGTAATCTGGCATTGTAGACAGCCGGCTGGACGGTATACTTACCAGAATATCAAAACATACAAAAGAAGGAGACCTGAAGATGGTATTTGATGATATTGTGAAAGATTATGAAAGTTTGATGAGTGCGATTTATCGTCACAACAGATTAGGCGGTTATATCAATATGGCATCGGGAATGGTTGACAAGTACCAGACAGAGATCGAGCATGTGGTAGATATTTTTATGGACTCCGCAAGAGATTATAACGCCTGTGGGGAACTTGGCATCTCTTTGCAGAAAGCGGAAGCCTTTGCTGCCCAGGAGATCGCACAGTTAAATTACGGAGTCCGCAGTGCCATTCGACTGATTGCGGAAATTGAGGGGATTACTTTCACGTCTTTCTCGGTAAAGCAGGCGGCGGAACTTTTGTGCGGATATTTGAATACGTTAATAGATGGAACTGCAGAGTATGTAGAAAATAAAATTTTGGGGAAGGATGATGCAAAATGCTTTTCCAGACTGATCAAATTATTAAAAGAATTTAATGATGCGTATGGCCAGATCAGCAGCAACTACCAGTTTCTGTTACAACAGGGAGAAGAGGTACAGGGTGCGTTGCCACAAGAGATTTCAGAGGAGGATACGGTTCATTATCTTGACATTCGCTCTGCGAAAAGCAGTGCTGATCTGTACACCTTTGCGGACGATCTGAAATTGCTGACTGACAGTCTGATCAGTCTGGAAAGGCTGGCGGCGCCGGATGAGAATCATACAATCTTTATCCGAAAGATTGAGAGCGGTTCTCTGAAAGCGGAATTTGGCAGCAAAAAGATCGAACTGTCTGTCTTTCGTGATATTGTGGAAAGCATATCCAATGCGATCAGGAGATGGAGGCTGACGCCCTCGGAAATTTGCAAAGGTGAGGCGGAGGCAGGGAGAATTGAGGCCGAGGCAGAAAAGATAAGGGCGGAAGCAGAGAAAACAAAAGCGGAGGCACAAATGATTTTGACAGAGGTGGAAGCACAGCATGTTCAAAATCAGGGGACAAGACTTGCGATTGCCAGAACACAGATCGACTATATATGTGAAAAACTAAAGCTGAATCCAAATGATGCGGACAAACGGGAGCAGATCGAAAAGCTCTGCCTGTCAACGATGAAATACCTGGAACAGAATCCTGTGGGCAGTATCAATGGAACCGTATATGACTTATCGAAAGAGGTAGGGACAATAGAAGATAACAAAGGGAGATAGGGCGAAAATATCAGAACGATAATCTGAGACAGACTGAGAAGAGGAAAAAGAGAAATCATAATAATAAACTATACGCACGAAGAAAAAATCCATATGAAATACAAGTTAAAGTTGTACATAATACAATTCTGACATCTGTATCATACAAGTTGAAACTATATGATAAGAGAAAGCTCGTGGTTGCATTTATACAAAGGAGAAAATATGGAGAACAGAATTCGTCAGTTAAGAGAAGAAAGAAATATGACACAGGTGCGTATGTCTATTGAATTAGAAGTATCCCAGGAAACGATCAGTTCTTATGAAAGTGGCAAGCATTATCCGAGCGTTTCCAATCTTATCAAATTAGCTGCTCTTTTTCATACAAGTTGTGATTATATTTTAGGGCTGTCAAATGTGAGAATGCCCTATTTGAAAAACGAATTAAAAGAAGATGAGATCATCTTGCTGGAACAGTATTGCCGCTTGGATGAAAGAGGGAAGCAGCTATTATTCGCATATCTCGAGGGAGTACTCGACCGGCAGTAATTTCAGAATTAAAAATATAATAGATAGATAACAGCAGGAAGGCGTATGAGACAGTAGATCAAAATCATACGTCTTTTTGTCATTCGCTCTCAGGACAGGCAAGGCTTATTCTGCTTCCCATATTTTGATACAGGTTAAAACTGTAGAAGATACAGCGTTCAATTCTTTGAAATACAAGTTGAAACTGTAAAATAAAAGAAAGCACTAAGTGGTACGTTTAACAAAGGAGAAAATATGGAAAACAGAATACGACAATTAAGAGAAGAGAGAAATATGACCCAGTTACGCATGTCTATGGAGCTGGAAGTGTCACAGGAGACGATCAGTTCCTACGAAAGTGGTAAACATTATCCGAGTGTTTCTAACCTTATCAAATTATCCGCGCTGTTTCACACAAGCTGTGATTATATTCTGGGACTGTCAAATGTAAGAATGCCTTACATGAAAAACGAATTAAAAGAGGAGGAGATCATTTTGCTGGAGCAGTACTGTCGTCTGGACGAAAGAGGAAGACGACTTCTGTCAGCATATCTTGAAAAGTTGCTTTTGCGACAGTAATTTTCCCGCCAGGTAATTACAGACAGGCGGGAAGGAACAGATGGAGCGAGCCGGGAATCTGGAAACAGGTTCCCGGCTCTGTTTTGTATTTCGTTCACTACTTTTGGGGAAATGTAAAAGAGAGACCGTTTACTGTCTTGCAGGTAGTCGCTCTGTATATCAAACATCAATTCTTTTCCCTATCATCCAAACGACAATATTGTCTTAACAGGAAGAACGCATCCTCTTGAGAATGTTCAGCTTCTGTCTGCCATTTTCATATAGAAGAATGAGATTTCCCCCAACTTTTGCATCATATTTCAGGACTTCCGGATATTGCCCGTTCTCAGCTGATTTTCATCAGTTTTGTTATACATATTCCTGCCTTTTATGGCCAAAAATCTGAATGACATCTGTATCATAAAAGTTGGAACTATATGGTAAAAGCAAGGTTACAGCTACATTTTTACAAAGGAGAAAACATGGAAAACAGAATACGTGAACTAAGAGAAGAAAGAAATATGACCCAGATTCGTGTGTCAATTGAACTGGAAGTATCGCAGGAGACAATCAGTTCCTATGAAAACGGAAAGCATTATCCAAGTGTCCCAAACCTGATCAAACTGTCCGCACTTTTCCACACAAGCTGTGATTATATTCTAGGGTTGTCAAATGAAAGAATGTTCTATTTGAAAGACGGGCTAAAGGAAGATGAGATTGCGCTTTTGAGGCAATACTGTCGTTTGGACGACAGAAGAAAAGAGCTTTTATTTGCATATCTTGAAGGGATGCTTGCCCGATAAGCAATAAATTAAGAATTATTTGTATTTCTTCTTAAAAATACAGGTTAAAGCTATAGAAAATACAGTAATAAACTCTTTGACGTACAACTTGAAACTATAAGATAAAAGAAAGCTCGTAGTCACATTTTTACAAAGGAGAAAGTATGGAGAACAGAATCCGACAATTAAGGGACGAGAGAAATATGACACAAGTGCGCATGTCTATCGAGCTGGAAGTGTCACAGGAAACGATCAGTTCTTATGAAAGCGGTAAACATTATCCAAGTGTTTCCAACTTGATAAAATTATCGTCTCTCTTCCACACGAGTTGTGATTATATTCTGGGGCTGTCAAACGTCAGAATGCCTTACATGAAAAATGAGTTGAAAGAGGAAGAGACCATCTTACTGGAACGGTATTGCCGTCTGGATGAGAGAAGAAAAGAGCTGTTGCTGGCATATCTCGAAGGACTGCTTGCGAGGTAATGTCTGAAAATAGCGGGCTGTAGGGCATGTTGGCAAGACGATAGCTTATTATATGTTTTATCGCTCGGAAAATGAATATTTTATAAGCTCTGTTTGATAGAGCTTAGTAAAGTGCGCTTAAAAATTCTTTGACTGTGGAGGTCACAGTCAAGGAATTTTTCCTGTATAACCTTTCTGTTCCCGGATGGAAAAAGAGTTTACAATTCCTGACAATTTGGAGAATGATACGGTATATTGCTAGATGATGGCGTAAAATGTATTTTTTGGTATACTAAAATATCTGTTTGTGGTATACTTTTATTTAGTTATGAGATGCTATAACCGTAAAAGCAGGCGCCATTTTGTGTTAATCGAATGAGGGGTTTACAATATAGGATAATACTGCATTCTGAAAGGGAAATTTGAGCATGTCGGTAAAAGGAAAAGAAAATGAATAAGTTTAAATATACAACTCAAACACTACGCAGACTTCAGTTGATAGAAATTGACATGCTTAAGGAAGCAGACAGAATTTGCAGGAAGAATAACATCCACTACGAACTGGATGGTGGCACGTTATTAGGAGCAGTCAGGCATAAAGGGTTTATACCATGGGATGATGATATAGACATCAGAATGCTTAGAAAAGATTATGATAAGTTTTGTGAAGTTTGTAAGAAGGAGCTTGATTCCAAAAAATATTTCCTTCAAACGTATGATACAGATCCCGGGTATCGGTGGGGCTACGCAAGGATTCTAAGGAAGGGAACGTATTTTGGCCGGAAGAATCAAGAGATGCTTACAATGAAACGAGGTATTTTTATAGATGTGTTTCCATGCGACGGGATGCCGGAAAAGCAGCCTTTAAAAGCAATATTTAACTTCAGATGTTATATTGCCAGAAAAATTTTATATTCTCCGGTAGGAGCTGTACATGATAGAAATCTTATCAAAAGATGTATTTATAAAATCATGCGGTTATTGCCAGTAAAAATTGCATTTGATGAGTTTGAGAGACTGGCTAACCAATATAGAAATAAGAATACCAGACTGATTAGAACATTAGGATGGGGAGCGCCGGAAGAAAATAAAGGGTTTTTAAGGAAATGGATGAATCAGTCATGTGAAATAGAATTTGAGAATCTGACTGTGAAAGCGCCAGTTGATTATGATGGATTTTTAAAATTTATGTTTGGAGAAAATTATATGACACTGCCGCCGAAAGAGCAGAGAAGGCCTAAGCATACAGTAACCAGTATTGATTTTGGAGTAACTGATAAAGAGGAATAGAAAATGAGAAATGATGAATTTAATATCTTATATGCGATTCATAAGCAAAAAGGAGACATCTCAAATAGCGGAATTGCCTCAATGACAGGGTATGAAGATAAAAAAATTGAAGAATTAATGAACGGGCTGAGAGAAAAGCACTGGTTAGATGAGGGAATTACGTCGTCAGGATATGAAAACCTGAATAAGTATAAAGTTGATAATGCGATTATTATGGCAGCGGGCTTTGGATTACGTAGCCTTCCGTTGTCTCGTTTTGTTCCAAAAGGGCTTTATCAAGTAAAGGGAGAGTGCCTGATCGAGCGGCAGATCAAACAATTAATTGAGGCAGGCATTCATGAGATCATCGTGGTCGTTGGCTATTTAAAGGATCAGTTTAGGTATTTAGAGGAGAAATACAATGTAGTAATAGTAGAAAACAACGATTATTACAGATATAACAATATATCTTCTCTTTATGCTGTAAGAGATTACCTGAAAAACAGCTTCATCTGTTGTTCTGACAATTATTTCAGTAAGAATGTATTTGAAGAGTATGTTTATGATTCCTATTATTCCTGTAAATACACGGATGAGTATGCAGAAGAATATTGCGTTACGAAAATGAAGGGAGATTATATAGCTGCCATACATAAAGGCGGAAGTAATGCGTGGTATACAATAGGAGAAGCCTTTTTTTCAGAAAGGTTCAGTAATAAATTTGTTGAGCTTTTAGAATCAGAGTACAGTAAAAGAGAAACCAAAAAGATGCTGTGGGATGATTTTCATATTAAACATATAGATGAATTGCCAATATTATTGGTAAAGTATTCTGATGAAATCGTACAGGAATTTGATACTGTTGACGATGTCATTGCGTTTGATCCGGATTTTGTAAATTATCGGGATTCTGTTCTCGAAGAAAACTCAAAAATGAAATTTAGAGTTCCTGATATTTTTGAAAAATATGGGGATATTGAACGATACAATTCTGCGACCACGGATCAGCACACCGGCCGTCTTCATTTAAATGAAAATACATTCGGTCCAAGTCCCAGGTGTCTTAATGTCCTGAAGAATGTTAATCTGCAGGATTTATATGAATATGATATGGCAACCAAGGATTTTCTGATTGAAGAAATTTCATCCTTTTTTTCGATTCCTGAAGATGATATTTATATACACAATGGTTCCGCGGAATTGATTAAGTCGGTCTTTTCCATTGCATTGGAGAGAGGCAACTGTATTTTAACATCAGCTCCTGGTTGGAGCTACTATGCGAGCCTGGCTAAGGAAAAGTTTTGTGACGTATACTATTACGATATATTAAAAGATGACTATTCCTATTATGTTGACATAGAATGTCTGTTAAAAAAAGCAAAGGCATACCAGCCTAAGATTATAGTGATAACAAGTCCACATAACCCTACAGGGTGCAAAATTGATGGAAAGACTGTAGAAATGATTGTTAGAGAAAATCCACAGTCCTTGATATTATTGGATCAGGCATATTGGGGATTTTCTGAAGAAGATATTGATGTCAGGAGGTTGGTAGAGTCATACTCAAATATAATTATTTCCAGAACTTTTTCAAAATTTTATGGTCTTGCAAACATGCGTGTAGGATATGGTTTTTGTAATTCGAAGGTAAAACATATCTTCGGTCTGGACTTGCCTTTATTTAGAGAGTGCTCCATATCGAGGAGGATGGCGGTTGCAGCAATGCAGGACAAAGTATATTACGAAGAGATGAATGACAGGTTGAATGAATCTAAAGCGTATTTTTCTGACGAGCTTAATCGTATTCCAGGCGTACGTGCATTTCAATCATCTTCTAATTTTGTGGCAGTAAAAATAGAAAATGCAGATATGCGGGAATTACAAGAAGTTTTGAAACAAAAAGGTATTTTGATCAGGCTGTTTGAAGATGGAAAAGAATTAGTTGCCAGAATAGCGATAGCAGATATAAAAACCATGGAGCGGGCAGTTGAAGTTGTAAAAAGTTATTTATTAAAAGCGGATATTATATAAGGAAAAGGCTGTATATGATAAAAGCGTTTGAAGAGTTCAGAAAAAAATTAGATGAAATTATGATAAAAGCTATCAATAAACGAGTTGTATTATATGGATATGGCAGAAGCGGACAGTTTATACAGTGGTATGCCGATTATTATCACAGCATTCAGGTAGATTTTATTGTAAGAGAAAGTATGAAAACAAGCATCCCGTATAGTTTTGATACGTATCCGCCGGCGGTGTTTGATTTTAATTATAAAGATATAAATAATGCTGTTATTTGGATCACATTTGCTGACAGCGATAAAGCACGGGAAAAGTTAGAAGAGCTAGGATATGTAGAAGGCGAAGATTATTTTGACTTTTGCCAGATAGTATATGGCAGGGATAAGACCTGGGAACCAGATCACAGTCAGGATGTGTTTTTACAGAAGAAAACAGGAAACAGAGATATCCAGTTTTTAGAATATCTGGAATTTAAGTATGGCTGTAATTTTGTGACAGAGATTGATGTGTCCCATTATCGCAGAGAAGGAATTTGCGTCGGCTACAAAGTTACTGCTATGCGCGAGATTTTCAGTATACTGGATAAATGTCATTGCGTTCCCAAAGCAACGGATGCTGTTTTTGACATTGGCAGCGGTAAGGGCGGTGGAGTAATATCATTTTTAGATTACGGCTTTGAAATGGTTGGCGGAGCTGAATTAGAACAAAGAATTTATGATGTGTCGAAACGCAATTTTGAATTAATTGGTGAAAGGCTCGGGGGGGGGCAAATCCAACTTTTCTGCAAGGATGCAATGCAGTTGACATCAGAGCTGGATGTATATAATTGGTTTTACTGTTTTTTGAGTAATGGCGGACATTGGAGAAAGCTGGCAGAAAACATCAGAGGAAGTGTAGAGCGTAAGCCGCGCAAAGTAATGATTATAGTAAGAAATCCTTATGCTATAGCACAGGAGTCATTTGAAGCAAATTCATTTATACTTATCAATTCATTTGCTATTGATACGCGCCAAAGAGTAGTAAATGTTTATACCAATGATGTATAAATTAAAATTTTGTCGTTAGGAGAATGATTACGTGGAAACGAAAATAGACAGGTTAGCGGATGAATACTGGAAAGATTTGAAAGATGTTATTGTCTTTGGATATGGAAGGTATGGAAGCAGGGTATTTCCGTATTTAAAAAAATATTTCAATATAGTTGCAGTAGTTGATAATGATAAAAATAAAGCAGGCAAGGTTATAGATGGAATTACAGTTATTAATGTGAAGGATGCAGAAAAGATATTGCACAATTATAGAATAATTGTTACAACTCAGGCCTTTTTCTACGCCCAGATTTGTAATCAGTTACAGGAGATGGGACTGGTTGAAAATATTGATTTTACGGTTTGGAATCAATTTTTTGCGGAATGGTACTATAAATACAAAGGAATGATATGTCTGGAAAAGGCTGATATTCCCATTACGTCATATTGCAGTCTGAATTGTGAGAATTGTTCGGCTTTTATCCCACATATTAAAGAGAAACGTCACGAAAAACTAGAAAACATAGAAAAAAGTGTTTCTCTTTTCTTTGAGAATGTTGACAGGGTACAGGATATGAACCTTTATGGAGGAGAGCCCTTTCTGCATCCTCAATTATGTGAAATCATAGAAATGTTGAGTAAATATCGTGACAGGATAGGTTACCTTGGTATCATTACGAATGGTACGATTATTCCGGATCAAAGGGTATTGGATCTGCTTAAAAAGTATAATGTAGGCATTTCTATCAGTGACTATTCAAATGCGGTAGACTATAAAGGGAAATTGGAAAAATTGTGTAAGATATTTGATGAAAATCAGATTAACGTTGTACGAACTGTAAATATGGTTTGGTTTGATCTGGGTTTTCCGCGTAAAGAAATCAGATATGACAGTGCCGGTGTGAAATCGCATATGATTTGCTGTAATACGGCATGTCATGATCTCATAGATGGAAAAATTTATTATTGTGTTGCTGACCGTGCAGCCCAATTAGGCGGCTTGATACCGCACAGTCAAAAGTCTTATATTGACTTGTCAAATATTGATAAAAATAGTCTTGAGTCTCGCAAAGCAATTTTGGAATTGTGTGCAGGAAACATAGAAGGAGGAAGCTTAGAATTCTGCAAAATGTGCGGGGGATTTGGGTGTGATAATACAGATGAAGTTCAGGCAGCAAAGCAGGCTAAAATAACCGATTAAGGGTACAGGAGATGTAAATGAAGTATGTAATTTGGGGAGCCGGTCTGAGAGGAGGACGGCTGTTCCGGCATTTGAAAAATGATGATGTGATAGCCTTTGTAGATAAAAGTGTGGAAAAGGTAGGGAGTCATATTTATGGAAAAGAGATTATAAGTCTGGATGAGTATCTTAGGGACAAAAGATATGAAAAAACCATGCTGGTAATTGCGCACACTTTTGAGCAGGGAGCGGTTGACGAGCTGCAAAGGCTTGGCGTCAGGCGTTATATGAAATTATCGGATTGTCCGGGTGAGTTTCAGGAAGAGAATACAAGACCTTATATCAGTAGTTATGTGAAAGCAAATATAGACCGGAATAAAAGTTATGGTATATTGGGCAATACAGTGTATAGTCTGGAGGTTTATTCATGGCTGGCTGAGATCGGCAATCAGCCGCCTTATCTGATTATAGACAAAAGCGTTTCGGAGGAAGTAATACAACTCATTGAGTGGTATGGATATAACATAATAGAAGAAAGCGGGATCTATAATAGGAATATACACACAATTTTAGATTGCAGGTATGCTGAGAGTACGGATGACACCTGTTTTTTCGCAGGTTTTCATGTGAAAAATATTTATGACTGTTCAGATGTAATTAAAGAATACTATAATCCCCAGATTGAACGTTTAAAGGATACACACAAAGATAAAACGTGTTTTATCGTGGCAACTGGCCCAAGTCTCAATATCGGAGATTTAGATATACTTGAAAAAAACAAAAGTCTTTCTTTTGGCGTAAACAAAATAGGATATGCCTATGACAGGACAAAGTGGAGACCAACCTTTTTTGTAGGAGAAGATAAGGCGCTTCTTGAGAGTGAATATTTTAGTAATATCAGGCCGGAGAAGCAAAGTGAATATGCGTTTCTCGCAGATACCAGTGAAAACTTCTGGCAGGAAGAGCATAACGTCAATGTGTTGAAATATCACCTGTGTGATGAATGGGCATTTGGGAGATACCCTAAATTTTCAGAGGATTTATCCAGAAAGTCGTATGTGGGTGGAACGATTGTATATACTTGCATTCAGTTGGCAGTGTATCTGGGGTTTAGAAAAATCTATCTGTTAGGTGTAGACTTTACAGGGGCAGGAGAACACGGGAGTAAATACAATCATTTTTATTCAGAAAAAGAGCTGACGTCTGTCAGCTATACTGATCAGGTAAAATTTGCTTATGAAAAGGCTAACAGTTACGCAGAGCAACATGGAATCAAAATATATAATGCAACACGGGGAGGGAGACTTGAGATATTTGAGCGAGTGAATTTTGATGAACTATTTTAGCTGAGATTCAATGTGGAGAGAAATGTTTATGATTAAGATGTTCGTGTTTGATATAGATGGAGTTGTCACAGACGGAAAGCGATATACGGACGGAAAACTGGAATTCAAAGCATTGCAGATGAAGGATTTAGATGCCATAAATTTATTTGCTGCAAATGGATATAAGATTGGGTGCATCTCAGGAGAACATACGGAATTTAGTAGTCAGTTCTTAAAGATGGAAGCGTTACATTATGTAAAATTAGGCTGTAAGGATAAAAGAGCTGCCCTGCAGGAGTTTATGGATCAATCCCATATTGAATTGAGAGAAGTATGCTATATCGGCGATGGAAAGTATGACATACCTGCATTAGAATTAGCAGGACTGGCAATCTGTCCCGGTGACGCTATTCAAGAGGTAAAGGATGTAGCAGATATTGTACTGGAGCGGAAAGGCGGAGATGGCTGCCTTGCGGAATGCTACTCTGTTCTTACAAAACACAAAGAAACGGATCGGAATGCCACGCAAGCATCAGCGGACTGTCTGATGCAGATACAAGAGAAAATGATAGATCATCAAAACCTTACTGAGAAAGTGTTCCATGATGACCAGTATCTTTCTAATATCAACAAAGCCATTGAAATGATCACAGACTGTTACAAAAAGGGCGGACAGCTTTTTCTGTGCGGAAATGGAGGAAGCGCAGCGGATGCACAGCATTTGGCAACTGAGTTTGTGGGGCGTTTTTATGCAGAAAGAGAAGCATGGAATGCGGAAGCTCTGACAACAAATACTTCTATTATAACAGCGCTGGCTAACGATTATGATTTTAATCTGATATTTGCAAGACAGTTAGAGGCAAAAGGAAAAAAAGGTGACATTATAATAGGAATTACAACGAGTGGGACGTCCGGTAATATTCGTATGGCATTTCAAAAAGCGAAAGAAATTGGGATGGCAACGATTTTGATGACCGGAAACGTTTCAGAATATTTGGATATTCTAAAAGATACGGATTGTCTGCTAAGTGTGCCGTCGAAGGATACGCCAAGAATTCAGGAAGTTCATATTATGACTGGTCATATAATTTGCGAGTATGTTGAACAACAGCTTATAACCTATGGAGAGAAAAAATGAGTAAAGAACATGTATTTATCGTCGGAGAGGTTGGAATTAACCATAATGGCAGTTTGAAAATTGCAAAACAGTTGATAGACTGGGCAGTTCTGGCGGGATGTGATGCAGTAAAGTTTCAAAAACGAACAGTGGACAAGGTATATAGCAAAGAATACCTGGACGAATACAGGAAGAGTCCTTGGGGTACTACACAAAGGGAGCAAAAGGAAGGGCTTGAGTTTGGAAAAGAAGAATATAGAGAAATTGACAGGTATTGCAAAGAAAAAGGAATAGAATGGTTTGCATCCGCGTGGGACATTGAATCACAGATTTTTTTGAAGCAGTTTGATTTAAAATACAATAAAATTGCGTCTGCAATGCTGACAAATGCGGAGATATTAGAGGAAGTGGCCAGTGAAAAGAAGTATACGTTTATTGCCACTGGCATGAGCACATACGAAGAAATTGACAATGCCGTTAAAATATTTAAAACACATGGCTGTCCGTTTGAATTAATGCATTGTAACAGTACGTATCCGATGCCAAAGGAAGATGCAAATCTGCGATTGATTCCTGTATTGAAAGAACGGTATCAATGTAAGGTCGGATATAGTGGCCATGAATCAGGCAGAATAGTTTCAACGTCAGCAGTTGCCCTGGGAGCCACATCGCTTGAACGGCATATCACATTAGACAATACGATGTATGGCTCGGATCAGGCTGCCTCTCTGAATGTGAGGGATCTGGCAAGACTGATAGAAGATGTGCGTCTTATTGAGAAAATATTAGGAAATGGGCAGAAGATTTTGAGCGAAAAAGAACTCGAGACAAGAAAAAAATTGAGAGGCTGTTAGAGGAAACAAGAATGAATGTGGCGTTTATTCCGGTACGTGGCGGAAGCAAATCAATCCCTTTGAAGAATATTAAAGAAATCGCCGGCAAGCCATTGGTTTTCTGGACGGTTAAAGCAGCAAACGATTGTAAAGAAATTGACAGGGTTTACGTCTCGACCGACAGTGAAGAAATTAAAAAAACAGTTGAAAGCTTTGAGATGAAAAAAGTGATTGTCATAGGAAGGGGAAAAGAAACAGCAACGGATGTGGCTTCCACGGAATCAGTGATGCTGGAATTTGCTTCTAAATATGAATTTGACAACATTTTTCTGATTCAGGCAACTTCGCCGCTGTTAGATACGGAGGATTTATCAAAAGGATACAAACTGTATTGTGAAGAAGGTACAGACAGTGTTTTTTCGGCTGTTAAGCAGAAACGGTTTCATTGGGAAATCAGAGATGATGGTTTGGCATACCCAATCAATTACGATATATTTCACAGACCAAGAAGACAGGAATTTGCAGGATACTATGTAGAAAACGGTGCATTTTTTATAACCAGTAAAGAGATGCTTTTAAAAAACAAGAATCGTATGTCAGGAAATATAAAACTATATGAAATGAATGATGATTCATATTTTGAGATTGATGAACCGTCTGATTGGGTTATTATAGAAGCGCTGTTGAAGAGAAAACAGTTTGAAGAAAAAGCAGGCATTGATCATGCAGGAGACGTTTAACATGGCAATCGAGGGAGAATGGAAGGCGCTAATTGATAAGAATCAATCTATCTATATATATGGCGCAGGGAACATTGGAAAGAAAGTATTACGCTTGATCAGGAGAACGGAAAATGCCGCTTTAAAATTAAAAGGTTTTATTGTGTCGGACTTGATTGGCAATCCGGCAGTTCTGGAGAATTATCCGGTTTTATTACCTGGCAGTGTGCCTGATAAAGACAGTTTGATATTAGTATCTGTTACAGATATATACCAGGATACGATTATGGAAGATTTAAAAAAGAGCGGATTTGTAAATATAGAGACTGCATATAAATATTCTTTTTTGGTAGATGATATATCTCGTACTTTCGTTTCGTCAATAAAGATCAATACTAACGAATTGCTGATGTGTCAATTTATAGGAAAAGCATTTAACAGATACGATATAATAGTGCGACTGCTGGCAATCGAAGAGTATTATGGAAAAAATAATTATGGTTTTTACCTGTATCAAAAAATGCAGAGTAAAAGAGCACAAGATGACTCATACGGTGAAGTTTCATTGCAAAGATTTATCAGGTTAATACAATCCTATGAAACAAATGGTTATCTTGCAGATTCAGAACTGATTATTGATAAAGAATTACATCTGGTTGACGGCTCACATAGATTAGCGTTGGCAATTTATTTTGGAATCCACAGATTGACAGTGCGCATTGTGAAAAGAGAAGATAAGGCTGTTTATGGAAAGGAATGGTTCGGGCAGTTTTTTTCGGATGAGGAATGCAGGATAGTGCAAAACAGGCTGTTAGCAAGTGAGCGTGAGTGGACAGGCACAATAAAGGGGATTTTATGGCCAAGTGTGGGAGAATTTTTTGACGAGATAGTGGAATTGATCGGAGAACAATATCCTGTCACCAATGTCAATGACTTTATGTTCACACCGGACAAGTTTGAAGACATTGTATATGAAGTCTATGAAATGGATAGCATTGCTGAGTGGAAAATAAATACAAAATTAAAATACATGAAGCCTTTTTCACCGTATTGTATCAGGACGTTTGACATTCATATGAATAATCCTGAGTTTAGAATGAAAAAGGCAGTCGAAGGGATCCTTTCGGACAAAGGGGCAAAATTAAAAGAAAAGATACGTGAAATTTATAAAGAAAAAATTACAGGCTATTTTTCAGATATTATTTTTCATACGGCAGATAACTTTTATCAGAGTGAATGTATAGAGAAAATATTTCATGCGTATTTGTGATCTGCTGACATGCTGAAACGAGGATGACCGCATTATGAGAGTAAAGTTTCTTGATGAGTTAGGATATGTATTGGATAAATTCAAGATAAACAGAGACGAAATATGTTTGATAGGAAGTTCGGTTTTAGCATTTGCGGATATTCGAGAAAATCATGATTTGGATTTTGCAATGAGCCCTGATGCCAGAAATAGAATACTGAAGTTATATCATGATCAGGTGCAGGTCTTACCGTCCGGTACAATAAACTTCAGTTCCGATATTCAATCATTGTATAACAGGTATGCAAAAATCGGATTATTAGATGAAGAAATGTTTGATGACAAGTATACAGTGTATTTGGATGGTCTTCGAATTGCAAAGCTTGAAGTGGAAATAGCGCAGAAGTTAGAACGGGATATGGAAAAAGACAGGAAGGATTTTGCTAAAATAAGAAAAGATGGCCATCAGTTTTTAGGATTTGATAATGAACTATATGAGAAGCTGGTAAACAGAAAGGCAATCATTTTTGGAGCGGGAGCTAAAGCGAAACTGGCATATTACTGTTATTCTGCAAGATATGAACTGCTATGTTATGTAGATAATAATCACGAGCTATGGGGAAGAGAAATCAACGGATTAAAAGTCTGTCCGCCGGATGTTTTGAAAGATACAGATGCGACAATTATCATTTCAAGCCAACAATACGCGGCGGAAATAAAGAGAGACCTATTTGCAAAATTGGGAAAGCGTAAGGTAATAACATTTAGCATGAAAGAAGAGCTTTCAATTTTGTCGGAGGAGCAATAATCGAATGTGTAAAATATCAATAATCATTCCTGTATATAATGTAGAGCCTTATTTGGCGCAATGCTTGGACAGTGTGCTAGGGCAGTCATTCACGGATGTTGAAGTGATCTGTGTGGAAGACTGCTCTACGGACAGTTCTTTAAACATATTACGTAAATATCATGAAAGTGATAAAAGAGTACGAATATTACAAAATGATGAAAACAGAGGGCTTTCTATCTCGAGAAACAAAGGAATGAAAGCGGCAAAAGGAAAATATGTCTATTTTTTAGATTCGGATGATTGGCTAACGCCGGATGCTTTATATATTTTATGGAAGAAAGCGGAGAGTTATAATCTTGATGTTGTGTTATTTAATAGCAAAATAAGTGCTGAAGAAAAAGGACTGGGAGGGACCTCCGTTGATTGGAACATGGGAGATTTATACGAGACTGTAATGTCTGGACAAGATGCCTTTTGTAAGGTGATAGAGAATAATACATGGTCAAGTGCCGTTTGGAGACAATTTTGGAGACGGGGATTTTTGGAATTTAACGGAATTGAATTTGAGGATAAAACAAGGGCGGAGGATTGGATATTTACGACAGAGGCATTATTGAGTTCCCAAAAAGTAATTTTTATTAAAAATATATTGCATAATTATAGGAGACACAGGCAATCTTTATCATTTGTTCATGATACTGAAATGTTAAAATGTTATGCTCAAAATTATATGTCAATGCTTCGCTATTGGCTGTCGCATGTGTTTTCACAAAGAACAAATTATTTTATTAAAATTCATATGGATAACTTGACTCAAAGAATTAGAAACATGAATGTACAATATTATGATGTTTCATCTAGCGAGATGTTTGATGAGTCGGTAGAGAAGCATTTATATCAACTTATTGTAGGTTCAAATCAGAAAACTTTTTTAGAATGTAATGTAGATAAGAGCTTTGTAGACAAAGTAGAAGAGTATGAACAGGTGTATATATATGGGGCAGCAGGATATGCGATAGAAATGTACGAGCAATTAAAAAGGTGGAATATTGATATAAAGGGTTTTGTTGTGACTGATTTTACAAAAGCAAGCAGAATATATGATCACCCCGTATACAGGTTAGACGATATTTGTATAGACAATGATCGTATAGTATTTATTTTAGGAGTGACAGCTAAAAATCGAGAAGACGTGATCATGAATCTAGTGAACCATGGGTTTAAGAATTATGTGTCTCTATAATAATTATTGTAAAGCAGAAAGGATAAAAGCCGGGCTGGTATACAAGTTATAGAAAGGATAAAATTTATTTGAAAAAAGTAATAATATTTGGGGCAGGTCTGTGGGGTGACCTGGCATACCATTATTATAATACACAGTGTGAGATAGCCGCATATGTGGACAATAATGAAAACTTATGGAATACAAAAAGAAATGGGATTGAAGTATTATCTCCAGAGATTTTAAGAAATACGGATGCCGTTGTGATTGTTGCAACGATGCGGTATGTAGATCAAATAAAACAACAACTGATAAATGATTATGGAGTAACATGTGTTATAATATTTCGCATATCAGAAGAAATAGAAGAATTGGATGAAATACCCAGCGAGGAGGATGAACTTATTGTCACATTTAGAAGCGGGTTAGGGAATCAAATGTTTCAGTATGCTGTTTATAAAATGATGGAAGTAAAGGGTAAAAAGGTAAGAGCGGATTTATCTCATTATTATGGCATAAATAAGAGAAATTTTGATTTGACAAAAGTCTTTCCAAAGATAAGGCTTCAAAAAGCATCTGGATATAAAGCCAGACAGTATAAAGCAATAGGGCCTTTTATGGATGGCGTTACAACGCAAGTCTATTTTGAGCCGAATGTAAAAGACCGGATTAAAAGCTTTGCAGATCCGAGATTACTGAAAGGTGAAATGGAATTTGGCTATCTGCAGGGCTATTTTCAGACAAGTGTTTTTCCAAGCATTGTAGAAAAAGAACTGCGTAAAGAATTTGTATTCTCAAATACAGATGATAAAGGGTTGAAAAAACTTTCAGAAAGTCTTTGTAATAAAAATGTAGTTAGTGTTCATATACGTAGGGGCGATTACTTACACAATCAAAGAATGTATGGAGGAATTTGCACTGGCGATTATTATAAACGAGCAATAGAGTTGATCTGTGATAAGGTTAAATCGCCTGTTTTTTGTTTTTTTTCAAATGATATAGAATGGGTCAAGAAAAATTATAATGAAAAAGAAACAATATACGTTGAAGAAAATATGTTTGATGAATATCATGATTGGTATGATATGTATCTTATGAGCCTTTGTAAACATAACATAATTGCTAACAGTTCATTTAGCTGGTGGGGAGCATGGTTGAACCAAAATCAGGATAAGATGGTAATAGCGCCTCAAAAATGGGTCAATGTAAATTCTATGGAAGATATATGCCCTGAAGAATGGATTAGAATGTAATAAATAAAGAGGCTGACACAAATGCAAAAAATAAATGAGAGGTAATTTTATGAGTAAGAACAAGGTTGTTGTTTATGGTTTGGGACAGGATTATCAATATATGTCACAGTATTTGGAAGCAGAATTCGAAATTATAGGTTATTCTGATAAAGTTTCAAAGGATGGTGTTGCTAATTTTATCAGGCCGGAGGATTTGAACAAATTTGTATATGACTATATTTTTATTACGAGTTCTAAATATTTTAATGATATAAAGCATGAATTGTGTGATAAATTAGGCAGAGAGGTAGAGAAAAAAATAATTACGCGGGAAGATGTGTTTGGGGATTTCAGAAACAGCCAAGTCCGGGACCAATGGATTATTGAGAAAATACAGAAAATTCCTGCCGGGCAAGTCTTATTGGATGCAGGAGCAGGATGTATGCGCTATAAGCCTTATTGTGGGCACTTGAAATATATCGCGCAGGATTTTGGCAAATATGATCCATTCTCTGATGGTAAATGGGATACTTCAGGGATTGATATCAAATGTGACATTACTGATATTCCATTGAAGAATGAGTCTGTAGACACCATTTTATGTTCCGAGGTGTTTGAACATTTGAAAAACCCAATTTTAGCCGTAAAGGAATTTTCAAGAATCTTGCGTCGGGGGGGGTATTACTCTTAACAGCTCCGGTATGTAGTCTGACTCACCAAGCGCCCTATTATTTCAATAATGGATTCAGTGAGTTTTGGTATAAAGAAAACTTAAAAGACTATGGATTTGTTATTGAAGAATTGACAAAGAACGGTAACTTTTTTCTATATTTGTGCCAGGAATTATTTCGAGTTGGCAGTATGACAAAGCAATATTGTAATAGGGAATTATCAAATGAGGAAGCAATCAAAATTATTGACAGCATTAAGGTTTTATCAGGTCTATCAGCGATTGGCGGTGCTTCAGATGAGGGGTTATGTTTTGGAATTATGGTAGTTGCCAGGAAAGAGGCGTGAATGCCATAGTAAAGGATAAGGCTTAAGTATATATGAGAATCAGCATTATCACTGTATCTTTTAATGCAGTCAAAACAATAGAGCAGACGATCAAAAGCGTTATCACTCAATCATATGAAAATATTGAATATCTCATCATAGACGGGCAGTCTACAGACGGAACAGGAGAAATAATACAAAAGTATGAAAACACTATCGATTATTTCGTAAGTGAACCGGATGAGGGAATATATGATGCCATGAACAAAGGTCTCCGGAAAGCGACAGGAGATGTGATCGGTATCATAAACAGTGATGATTGGTATGAACCAGATGTTATAAGTAAAATAGCAAGAGTCTTCAAAACTACAGATGCCGAGCTTGTTTATGGAAAGATCGGTATTGTTAATGATAAAGGGGACATAAGTATTAGCGCAAACGAACCTTTGAATCAGTTATGGCATTCAATGGTAACGCCGCATCCCAGTGTTTTTGTTCGCCGGGAGATTTATGATAAATATGGAGTATTTAATACAAAATTCAGGATTGCTGCTGACTATGAATTGATGCTTCGTTTTTATATTGCAGGGGTTAAATTCCGTTACATGGATATGGTAACAGTTAATTTCAGGACTGGAGGGGTCAGCAGCACGAGAGCGGTGGAATGTGCAGAAGAAACAAAAACAATCAGCCTGTCATACCTGGAAAGATTTCCTGGTAACAAAGAAATAGTGGAAGAATGGATAAAAAAGAAATATTATGGCTCAAAATTCATGGCAATGTGTAATGAAAAACCATTATTGTTAGTTAATTATTTGAACGTTAGGTTTAAAAGATTCAGGAACGAGATTATAATTTTCGGCACAGGTATATGGGGAGAGCATTGTTACGATCTATTTAGGCAATGCAATATTCGTGTTATCGCTTTTGTGGATAACAACAAAGACAAGTGGGGCGTAAAGATTCATGACATTTATGTTGAAAATCCGAGGTTACTAGAGGAGACAAGAGGATATGTATTGATTGCAGTGCGGTATTCAGGTATGGAGATCGGAAGACAGTTGGAGAACTATAATAACAAATTCCTGCAATGGATCACAATAGATGAAATAATAAGCAGAATTTCAATGATTATATAATAATTCAAGATATTATGATGTTGTATTTGTGACAAAGCGGAAATATATAAGGGATGTAACAATGGAAAACATATTATTATATGGATTGGGCCAGTGGTTTGAAAACCGAGTAGATATATTGAGAGAAAAATTTAATATTGTAGGAGTTTCGGATAAAGATTCTCAAAAGCATACAGTTGCCAACAGATATGGACTTAAATTTTACCCAATAGATGAAATCCCGCTGGTTAAATATGATTATTTATTTATCGCCTTGAAGGATGTAGATGATGCAATCGCATTTTTACTATCTAATATACCTTTAAAACCAAAGCAGATCATCGATGGTTGTATGTGGTGGGGCGAATATAAGAAGCAGGAAGTAATAATAAGGCACTTTGGAGAGGATAATCCAGACGTAAGGTTTTTGCTCATTCGCAGAACGAATGAACAGGTGGGGTTATTCTCTAATTTTCTTGTATTTATGCAGCACATTAGAATTGCTCTGGTAAAAGGATATATTCCCGTCATAGATATGAAAAATTATCCGAACGCATATTTGGAAGATACTAAATTAGGAAAAGAAAATAGTTGGGAATATTATTTTAAACAACCATCTTCCCTTTATTCGTTAGATGAAGTATATCATAGTTCATTTGTGGAATTATGCAGAGACGAAGGCGTTCCTGATACGCAATATGCTTATGATAAAGTAATCAAAAATCTGTATATCAGACATATTTATCATGATATTTATTGCAATTACATGTGTGTTTCAGACATTATTTTACAGGAAACAATTCATATCAGAGATAAGCTGTTTGGAAAATATCAAAAAAATAGAAAAAAGATCTGTGGAGTTCTGCTTAGAGGAACAGACTATTTAAAATTCAAGCCGTATGGTCATCCTGTTCAACCAAATATAGAACAGGCAATAAAGAAGATTCGCCAACTAATAAATGATTGGGGGATAGATTATCTATACTTTTCATCAGAGGATAATGAAATATTGCAAAAAATGAAGAGTGAGTTTGGTGAGATGTATTTGGAGTATGATTGCCCCAGATTTACGATGCGAGATGACGAGACATATGTTGATAAATTATCTCTCACACCGTATCACGAGTTTAAACGAGAAAATGATTGTTATTTAAAAGGTAAGGAGTACCTCATCTCAATGCTTTTGATGACTTATTGTGACAGTTTTATTGCTGGCAATGTCAGTGGGACAATAGGTGTACTTGTGATGAAGGAAAAATTTGAACATGAATATGTTTTCGATTTAGGTAACTATGGGATTGATGAGGACTCCTATATATACACGCCTTCAGGAAAACCAATATTTAAAAAACAATAGGAGAAACTTAATGATGTCGGATAAAATATCTGTGGCTTGGGGCATTGACAAGAATTATATCTTACAAGCCTTTGTGGTTATGAAATCAATATTGATGCACTCAGGATCAGACTACGATTTCCATATTTTATCAGGTGATGAAATCGGTGATGAGATTAAAGCCTTTGAAAAAATACTCAAAATGAAACATCATAATTTTTCTGTGACTTTTCATAGGATTTCAGCAGAAATATTTTCCGAGGCTCATATAACGAATTCACATTTGTCTTTGGCTGCGTATAACAGATTGCTCATTCCGGAAATATTAACGGAATGTAAAAGATGCATCTACCTGGATTGTGATATTATAGTCAATGGAGATTTAAGAGAACTGTATGATTATAAAATTGATGACAATTATGTTGCCGGAGTGCGGGATAACAACTTGATTGTTATGAACGAAGGCCGTCAAAAGCATATGGATAGTTTAGGCTTGCCGTCGATGAACACTTATATTAATAGTGGCGTGTTGGTCATGAATCTTGACAGATTGCGAAAGGATAATATTGTCCAAAGGTTTTTATTGCAGAGTCAGAAAGACAACTTATTTGAGGATCAGGATGTAATCAATGTGTGTTGTTATGGCTCCATAGGTATATTACCATTAAAATATAACTTATTTCATTTTTATAGCGGGAGGAAAATAAAAACATTATTTGACAGAGACTATCAAGAGTCTGATTTTGATTTTGACTGGAATCGGCCTTTTATTTTGCACATGGGCGGACATTTTAAACCTTGGATCAGTATGAGGTTTATTGGCGCTGAAGAGTGGTGGAGCTATGCAGATGATTTTTCAGAGTCAAAATTGTATCGACAGTATAAGGATTCATTAGATAATAATAAAATTACTAAAAAAATGAATGTAAAAAGTTTGCCCATTAAAATGTGTGGTTATCAAAGAGCTTTTATTTGGGGATATACAAAGCTTGGAAAGGAAATGTGTGACTTTTTGGGAAGAGCCGGGCTTACCGTTGACGCGATTCTTGACAACAATCATGATTTATCGGGGAAGAACTATAAAGGGATCGATGTCATTTTACCGTTAGATGTCAAAGACCAGATGCGGGAGGCCTGTATTTTGGTTGCAGTTATTAAGTCTGTTAATAAAAGGCAAGTGACTGAGGAGCTAAGGCAATATGGAGTTAAAGACGAACAGATTGTATTAGCGAACGAATATAAAAAAGATATTTTATATTATATGTCAGTTGATTCTCGCTATTATAAAGAGGTGCTGGAAGATATTATGTATTATGAGCAGGGAGAGGCCCCGGATAGTGATATTTTTGAAGTAGTCAAGTCGCCGAATTTATATCCGATACTGTATTATAATCTCTATAAGAAGTATTATTTCAGGGAATGGTTGGAAAGATGTTAAAGGAAAGTAAAGTAAGTTATTATGATCTGCGTCTGGATGGGAAGAAGCAGGGAAAGAAAGTTGGTTTTATTGTTGATAACGACAACAGGGACATGGCTGAGATTATAGGAACAGAAATCTTTGGCGGGCAGGATATTTGTTATTACGATATTTTGAACTTTAATACTGATAGTATTGACAGCTTAAAATCCGATTTAGAAACAAATGGAATCACAGAGTTCTCGTATATTATTATATGGGGAGATAGCCTTGCTGACAAGAACGACAGCAAGCGGTGTATGAAGTCCGATGAGGAAGAATATAGTTTTAACAGATACATGCACTTAATCCTGAATGCTATTAAAGAAAAATGTAAAAGTATTTATGTAATTTCGCCTTTTAGAAATTCCTCGGGAAATGAGCCTGAGAGAGCAGATCGAAAATGTAATGCGGTATTGGAAAAGAGAAATTCAATGCTTAAGGAAATTGCCCTTAAAGAAGAGGTCTCCTATATTGATGTATTTGAGGAAACACAGAACTCGTTTACATTACAACGTGTAGATATGAGAGCATCAGGGACACAGCGGCTGAAATATTTAGCGAAAAGGATAGAAACAGAGATACTCTCATGCAGGTTTCTGACCGATGAATTGTCTCCCGGTGGAAAAAGGCTAAAGCTGAGTGTAATTACTGTCTGCTATAACAGTGAAAGTACCATAGAACAGACAATAAAGAGTGTGATCAGCCAGAAAAATGTAGATGTTGAATATATTATTGTTGATGGTTGTTCTACGGATAAAACATTACAAATCGTTGACAGATATAAAGATAAGATTGCGAAAGTCATCTCTGAACCGGACAGAGGGATTTTTGATGCAATGAATAAAGGGATCAGCCTTGCAAATGGGGATATTATTTCATTTCTCAACAGCGATGACTGGTATGAACCAAATGCATTGTATCTCGTGGAGCAGGTTTTTCTGCGCTCCGGGGCTGATATTGTTGTGGGAAACAGTTACTATATTTCTCAGGCAGGTGAAATGGTTTATTATAATGGAGATAAAGACACCAATAATGATATTCGTGTCCGGATGCCTTATCACCATGAATCAATATTTGCCAGGAGGGAACAATTTAAAGTAGCAGATAATTTTGACCTGAAATTTAAACTGGCAGCAGACTATGATTGGTTTTTACGGCAGTTCTTATGTGGTGTCGACATTTATCGCATTGATGTACCTGTGTTTACTTTTACTTACGGAGGAGCAAGCAGTGTGAATGCCATTGAATGTGCATACGAGGCGAAAATGATAGCTTCTAATTATGCGGCGAAACCGGAAATACGTTCTGGAATCGATGAACACTGGGTGAATGCAGTTGCGGCTAATATTGACAGCCCTGAGATTACGGAGATATTGAAAAATAAAAAGTTCTTGAGAGATGGACTTTTAGATAAAGATAAAGTATATGTTTGGGGGACCGGCAGATGGGCAGAGAAGACAATACGACTGATAGAAGAAAGCGGCGTTAGTATATTTGCATATATAGATGAAGACAAAGATAAACAGAAATCGAACTTTTATGGATATAAAGTGATTGATTTTGATAATGTTCCGGTTAATAGTGAAATTATCATTGCAACGCCAAAATATGAGGCTGAGATAAGAGAATTACTGATTCAAAGTGGTTGGGATACCAGGAAAATACAATCTGTTAATAATTTAAACAAAGTAGTTGCGCTACAGCTCGCAAGACTCTGGCCAGAACTTAAGGTTTGTAACAACAAAGTTTAAAAGGGGGAAATCGAGGCGATGAAAGCTCGATAAACGAAATATGAAAAACATTATGTATTTCCTTGATTACGGCAGGGCTTATGGTGGCGCAGCGCATACGCTTATGCAGCAAGCAATATTAATGAGAAAAAACGGTTATAAAATTAATGTTGTTATATCCAATTATTATAAAAATGAAATAGATGTTTCTTATCAGAGGATATGTGATTCTTATCATATCTTTTTGCATAAGGTTCCCTTTGTCATGTCTTCTACTCCTGAAGACATCAATTATATTGAAATAAGAAATCATTACAGCAAAGTAAAAGAATTAATTGAATCTTGTATGCCTGATATATTGCATTCGGTACAGATCAATGTAACGGTGGAACTTGTTTCCAGAGAGTTAAAAATACCACATATCATGAATATATATCAGGCAAAACAGTCTTTTTTTTCCTTTAAATATTTAGATATATTCCCCAGGTATCACCTCTGTGACTCAGAGCTGTATAGAAAGGCGTGGAGCCATAATCTTGGATGCCATTCATGCTGCGTTCGTACATATGCGAAACACCTGGATGGAAAACAGATAAATAAAAGGAGCTTGGTATTTTTATGTGTCGGAGCTATATGTGAGAGAAAAAATCAGTTGGAGGTTATAAAGGCATTTGAACATTTGACCAAGGATAAAATTGATGCAAGACTGATTCTTTGCGGCGACGACAATAACGAATATGGGGCTGTTTGCAGAGATTATGTGGCTGAAAACCAGTTATCAGAATCGGTAAAATTTGCAGGGTTTTGTGTAGATATTAATGAATATTATATCAATGCAGATATTTTGGTATGTGGCAGCAAAATAGAGTCTTATCCCAATGTGGTTTCCGAAGCGTTAGCATCGGATTGTGTTGTAGTTTCGACACCGGTCGGCGGAGTGCCGGAAGTGATTAAGGATGAAGAAAACGGCTACTTATGTGATGGGTTTGATTCCTGTTCGATTGCAGAAAAGATGAAGGAAGCTGTTAGCGATTATTTTGAGAGGAAAGGGCACATGATAAGGCAATGTGCCCAAAATACTTATCAACAAAACCATTCCGAGAATGCCGTTTATCATGCAGTGCAAGCATATTATGATTTTGTTTTAAACGATTATCAGAGAAAAAAGAGTGAACAGGAAATAAAATATGAAGATTTGAAGATGATGTTTGAGGATTTATATGAGCGGTATTGTGAATATACAGATTTGGTGTTAGATCCCCTGTTTATCAGTTATAAACTGTGGTATTTATATCATATTGGAAAACTATATTTACAGGATTTCAGAACAAAACCCATTTATTTATGGGGAACGGACTGGGCAACGATTGTTGTAGTGGAGATGATGGCTGTGTTTTTTCCACAGTTAGAAGTCAGTGGTTTTATAGGCAATGATCATGGGGCATTATTCTTAGGAAAAACCATATGTTCTCCGGAAACGGTATTATCAGATAAGAATAGTATAATTTTTATCGCTACAGAAGACGAACAGGAATTTATTGAGAGATCTTTAGAGAGCCATGGTAAAAAGTGCGGGCAGGATTATTTTATGATGGCGATCAGAGTATGGTGAAAATATGGATGCAAGCAGAGAAAAGTTAATGAGCATAAAAAATGAGATAATGAAACAAGGGAATTGGAATCAGTACAGGGATTCTTATGTCAGAGTTAGAAAGAGCGCGGAAAAAGAAACTGATAATATATATTACAAATTAATGCGTTCATGCAATTTTGAGCAGCAATATATGGATGACCTCTATTGTATTCTTGATGAACGTACAGAGAATATGATACAACTGGAACAGGCAATCGAGACAGAAAGGGAGAATCAAGCCAGAATCAGATATTATTTGGATTCTTTTCGTGGATGTACGGAGTTACTATTGAATAATGATTTTAAACTGAGAGAATTATTGGCAGAAAAGAAGCTACAAAACGTCGCTATTTATGGCGCTGGCAGGCATGGAAGACTATTACTCAAATATTTAAACAACAACAGTGTAAATGTCTGTTGCTTCATAGATAAGAACACATCTTTGCAGGATGTGGAGGGAGTGCCCGTTTATGGGTTGAAGGATGAGGTCAGAGGAGTGGATCTTATCGTGGTTACTCCTTATGGCAGCATTGAGGAAATCAGGCGCGAATTAAAAACAAATTGTGTTATGATGGCCTTAAATGAATTTTTTGATATAAAAACGTGGGGTCAGGCAAATGGAAAAAAGTAACAGGGTACAGGCGGCTCTGATAATTAATATATTTGGAACGGCGGTTTTAATGCCTTGGAGTGAATTTGAGCATTTCTATGTACTACTGGACGATTTGTTTTATGAAAAGACAGGAAGTGAGCTGATATTCCATCAGATCAGGTCGCAGGTGAGCCATAAAAAAGGTCAGACTCTTCATGATATATACAGTTATATTCATGAATTTTATAATATCAAACGTGATGTCTGTGATTTGCTGGAGAAACAGGAATATTCCTTTTTACGCAAATATTTGATCCCTCGTAATTATACACAGAAAATATATGAAGAAATGTTGTGTCAGGATGTACAGATTATATTTTGTACGGATATTCTGAATGATAAGAAAATGCTGACAGAGATATTGAATGAGTGCGGCTATTTTGGAGAGCACATGACTTGTTCTGTTGAAGAAGTGAGGGATATAGTAGTAAGCAACAGATATAAAACCATTACCTACCTTGGGGATAGTAATTTATTTATAGACAGTAAAGTTATTTTCAGGTGGATACCAGATACATTGAACTGCCTGACAGGTACAGTGGATAAACGCATGAAAGGGTTACATTCATTTTATACTGCGGCAGGAAATATGCTTCATTGTGAAAAGATTCGGAATTCTGCGGGATTTGATATGATGCAGCAAATGATTGCCAATAAATTTTTTGATGATCCTTTTCCGGTCTGGAAGGAAAACAGCGAATTTAATGCCGATCCTTATTATCTCGGCTATTATGTGCTGGGTATGCACCTTATGGGGGTGGTTAAATGGCTTGCAGCAGAGACAAGGCGAAATAATAATAAAAGGATTTTATTTTGCGCGCGCGACGGGTATCTGATCATGCGCGCCTATGAGAAATACCGTAGCATATTTTCTCAATTACCGGAAGCAGCCTATATTCAGGCTTCACGCAAAGCGTTGCTGCCGGCGATATTGAAAAAGAAGGAAGACTTTTATTTTATCCCTGATTTGGTGGGAGGGGCTTCCTGTTGTCAATATTCACCTGAAATAATCATGCTGCTTTTGTGGGATTTTACAGGCTTGTCAGAGAATTATTATTTTGGTGATGTTCCACAGCAAGTCAGAGAAGCATATATCTCTGAAATAAGAAAGGCCGGGTTTATCTTTGAACAAAGCTTTCAATCATATGAACATTTTGCACAGTTCATAAAAATTTTTATCAACTTATATTACGATGAAGAAAAGCACATGCGGATGTACCAGGCAACAAAACATTATTATGAAGAGTTTACAGGCAAAGATGTGTTGTTTGATTCGGGTTATAGTGGGAAACTGCCCAAGATCGTTACAGAGTTGAGCTCAGGTATGAGAGATGTATTATATTTATATACCAATGAAGATACGGCGGAATGTTTGGTGAGACGAGGTGGATTTGAGATCAGATCCTTTTATCCCTATACTCCCTGTGAAGAAGCAATGATAAGAGAATTTCTGATAGCTGAAAATGGCCCAACCTGTCGAATGTTTTTGGAGGAAAATGGGAAAATTGAGCCGATATTTGAGAAAGCGGATAAAAAAAATGGATGCGGGGATTCCGTTGCAGTTATCCACAAAGGCGCCTTGGATTTTGTTGATGATTTTCTTGATCAGTTTGGACCGAGTATAAAAGGTATTCCCTATAAACCATATGAGGTGTCACTTCCATTTGAGGGGTTCATTCGACATATTTTACCTGCTGACAGAGAGATGTTTGCTTCGACATATCAGGAAGACTACTATACAGGAAAAGCCATGGGATTTCCCTGGATTGAACTATATGAAAGAACAATAGAGAAATTCCCCAGAGTTAAAAATCCGTGGATGGAAGAATAGATAAGAAAAAGAATTCATTTTAAAATAGGGAAATAAGCAAATGGAGAAGGACAAAAAAATAAAAATATCTGTAGTGCTTACTACAAGAAACAGAAAATATGAGATAGCCAGAGCGTTAAGCTGTGTAATGGAACAGACATTTGCTCCTTATGAAATCATATTGATTGATGACGCGTCGGATGATGGGACCAAAAAATATCTTGCGGACTCGTTGGATCTTACATCCGTAGTTTATATAAAAAACGAAGAGAGAGCTGGAGTCGGCGCGTCAAGAAATACTGGGATCAATGTTGCTAAGGGGGATTATATTGCTTTTTTAGACAGTGATAATGAATGGGAAAAAAATAAACTGGAAGTCTTTGCAGGGTATCTGCATAAGGAAAATAATTTGGATTTTGTGTGTTCAAGATATGAGAAAAGAGTCGAATTTAAGCTTGTATTCTTACCGGAAGGTATTACAAAAAGTAAAGTTTGTGGAAATTCAGATATATTTATGTTTAATCCGGCAGATGCTTCTGCAACGGTATACAAAAAAGAGTTTCTGGAACAGTCAGGCGGATTTCTGGAGGGGAGCGATGCGGACATTGACTGGGAGATACTGTTGAGGGCAGCAAGAACAAAAGAGTTACGGTTTTGTATGATTCCGGAAGTTTTGTCCAGGAATTGGACAATGTATGACGGCCTTATGAGTCATACAGATGTCCGCTTGAGGGCGTGGATAGAATTACTAAAAACATATCAGGAGGAAATTTTATCGCAGAGTTTAGGATTTGAAGCATTCAACCAGTTCATCATTCAAAATCGTCATTTATTATCGGAACAACAGACAAGGCAAATGTTTTTTGAGACATTTTGCAATGATATTCGATGGCAGAATTGTATATATAATCATTATCAATCACAGTTAGCGGAAAAACAGCAGCAGGTTTATAAGAAGAATAGTTTTTATGAATTTGTTCGTACATGGTTAGAGACAAAAATAAACGGGAAAGACATCAGCGATACTTTGTTTGCAAGAGGAATAAAAAGTGTGGCTATCTATGGATTTGGCATTCATGGGAGATTGCTATATTCAGATCTTGTACAGAGCGAAAAAATAAAGGTATTATATGTAATTGATAAAGAAAGAGACAATCTCTCCGACAAACCCGAGATACAGGTATTAAGTTTGGAGGACAAATTGCCTGCGGTTGACGCGATCATAGTAACCCCTTATTTACAGTTTGATATGATTAAAACAGAACTTGAAAAACTTTGTACATATCAGTTGATTCCAATAAATGATATAGTGCAACAGTCAAGGGAGTAGAATAAAGTGAATAAAGAATATAAAAAAGGATTCACAGCAGGGGCTTTTGATCTGTTCCATGCTGGACATTTAAATATATTGGAAAAATGTAAACAATATTGTGAATATTTAATGGTCGGAATCATGACAGATGAATTTATTGAACACCAAAAAGGAAAAAAGCCGTTTGTTCCATTGGACGAAAGAATGAGGATTGTAAAAGCAATCCGGTATGTTGATGAAGTCGTACCAGTAGATTTTCACAATACAGTCAAGCAAGATGCCTGGTCTCTTTACCATTTTGATGTTTGTTTTTCGGGAGATGATCATAAGGAAGAATTTTATAATGAGCGGCAGAAACTGAGAGAGCTAGGTTCGGAGATGATCTTTTTCCCGTACACGGAACACATTAGTTCTACAAAAATCAAGACACTGATAGATCAGAGATTGATTTAAACAGAGCATTATATTTTTAACAGAAAGGGCAAACAGATGGTGAATACAAAGGAAGCAGGTGTAAATTATCATTTTAAGTTGTTATATGCAATAGGAATTGTAATAGCGGTGGCAAATCATGCGTGCGGGGGGGGATTTCTTTATTTTATGAATTTTTTCCGGCCTATAGCTTTCATATGGGTTTATTCATGTTTTCTTCGGGGTATTTTTATAAGGACGCCGCAGAAAACAATGTATTTAAATACATATTAAAAAAGTTGAAAAGACTGATTTTTCCAATGTATATATGGAATTTTTTTTATGCGTTGTTTGCTCAATTCATGTCAATAAAAGGATTTTTACCACAGACAGGGTGGGGAGGTCTTAGAGCGTTATTTATTGAGCCGATAATATCAGGACACCAATATATTTACAATCTTGGCGCATGGTTTGTTGTGCCGTTATTTATGGTTGAAGTATTTCATGTCGTTTATCGAAGAATTTTTTTAATGATCAAGAATGATGTAAAAGAATATATATGTGTTATAATTGCATTGACTTTTGGAATGTGTGGTGTTTATATATCAAGTAAAGGGTACAATGTTGGATGGTGGTTAGTGCTTGCCCGGTTTCTTCATTTTTTTCCGTTTTACTGTTCGGGCGTTTTTTATAACAGAATTTTGGAACGGAAGGATTGTTTGCCTAATGGTTTCTATTTTTTACTGATTTTCACGATTCAACTTATGATTATTGTTGTAAATGGAGGCGCGCCTTTATATGAGCAGGTGTGGAGCAAATTTACATCTTTTACGTTTATGCCATATATAGTAGGATTTTTAGGAATTGCCTTTTGGTTGAGAATTACAAGAATATTAACACCTGTTATAGGAAAGAGTAAAATTATTAATTTGATTGCAGATAATACATTTTCAATCATGGTTAATCAGTTCTTGGGGTTTATGTTAGTAAAATCATTTTATGCCTGTGGATTTAAATATACAGATTTTTTATTTCAGGATTTTAATTGGGAGGCTTATCACACAGATATTTGGTATTATTATTTACCTAAGGGATTATCGCAAACGGCTATTATATATGTATTTGTTTCCATTACATTGTCAATTTCGATTCAACTGTTGATTAATAAAATAAAGAGTTTGTGTAGAGCGAAGGTAAGACTTTAGCAGAGGATTACAAATGAACAACCCAAACCACAATACAACAACCTATATTGATCAAATCATTCACGATTCCATTATGGCTTCATCTGATCATGACTACTCAGCCATTCTGGCTTCAGATTCCCGCGAAGAGATACATTGTCAGTTGAGCGAGGCATATAGCCATTCATTGGTGTGGTATCCGTTTGCTCCGGAGGCACATGTTCTGGTACTGGAAGACGGATTCGGGCCATTTCTGGGTGATCTGTGTAACAGAGTAAAAGAAGTGACGGTGCTGGCACCGTCTTCTTTGCGTGTGGAGGCAATTTCGCACAGATATAAAAAGTATCGAAATTTGCAGGTAGAATCCGGAAGCTTGAAGAACCTGACAAATACACAGATTTATGATTACGTAATCGTGATGGACGGAAGTTCTCTTGATGAGCAGAATATAGTACAGCTGTTGTCCTGTGTCAGGGACAGTGGGCGTTTGCTGCTCGGTGTGGACAATCGGTTCGGGTTGCAGAACTGGTGCGGTAAAGCGGATGTTGTATCAGGAATTCCATTAAACGGGATTGCGTCAGGGTGTAAGGTTCAGGAGAACGGGGAAGCTGATAAAAACACGGTAGAGGGAACGAAAAAGGAAAACGAAAGGGAGATTTTGAAGAGAAACGACAGCTGCGGTTTGGATAAAAAAGGTTTGCAACAACTGTTTGCCGGCTGTGGTCTGTCAGAGCATAATTATAAATTTTATTATCCGATGCCGGATCACAGATGTGTAAAGGGCATATACACGGATGAGCGGCAGCCGAAAAATGAGGAAATCGCATATTTGGGCAGCAGTTATATCCGGCAGAAAAGCGCTCTGATGGTCGATACAGATATTTTGCCAGATATTGTAGAGAATGGAGTATTTCTCTTCTTTGCCAACAGTTATATGGTTGAAATTTCAAAGGACGGCAGTTTCGCGCAGGTGAATTGCGGTTTGCTGCCATGGACGACAAACGAAAAGAACGCAGGCGGTAAGGCCGGGAAGTTTGACGAGACAGAAGGGGAAGACAGGGGAGGGGAACAGCGTTATACAGAACAAGACAGCGCGAAAGCCCGTGAACAGACCGCCAGAAACCGCGAGCTTTTGGCGGTTAAGGGGAATGCGCAAATCTGGGAACCGGACAGTGATGCAGAGCGGATTCGTGAAGTCAAAAAGGTACAGATTGATCTGCTTGGCCGGCTAAAGCTCGTGTGTGACAGGCATCATTTGCAACTCTATCT